>JASHSO010000462.1 GCA_030038715.1 Streptosporangiaceae bacterium | reverse complement strand
ACCGCGTCCGCACCGACAAGATCTGGGCCGTCGGCACCGTCACCCTCCGCCACGCCGGGAAACTCCACCACATCGGCGTCGGCCGCAAGCACGCCGGAACCGAGGTCCTCATCCTCACCCAGGACCTGCACGTCCGCATCATCGCCAAGGCCACCGGCGAGCTCCTCCGCGAGCTCACCCTCGACCCCCACCGCGACTACCAGCCCACCGGAAAACCCGCCGACCCCAGACGACGAACACCGCGCACCTAACGCAGGTTCGCGGTGTCCTCGATGTCTTGAGAGATCACAGTGGTGGCAGGTGTTGGGTTCGAACCAACGTAGGATTAGCCGACGGTTTTACAGACCGCTCAGTAAGCCAGTAGCATCCGCAGCGCGGCGGTGACCTTCGCCGTGGTCGGGATGACCTCATCCTCCAGTGCGTCGGCGAACGGCAGCGGCACGCAAGCGGCAGCAATCCGCCGGATCGGCGCATCCAGCAGCTCGAATCCCTCGTCGGCCACGATCGACGCGACGGTGCCGCCCCACCCGCCCTGGTAGGGATTCTCTTCGACGATCAGCAGCCGCGACGTGCGGCCCACGCTGGCCAGCACCGTCGCCATGTCGAGCGGCACCAGGCAGCGCAAGTCGATGACCTCGATCGAGGGTCCCTCGACCGCAAGCTGGCCGGCAGCTTCGAGTGCTAGCGGCACCGTGGAGGCTAGCGCTACCACGGTGGCGTCGCTGCCTTGCCGGGCGACGGCGGCCCGGCCGAGCGGCACGACATGACCGGGCGGCGCTGTCTCACCCTTACTCGCCATGAGCCCCTTGTGCTCGAAGAAGACAACAGGGTCGTCGCTGCGGATGGCCGCGGCCATCATCCCGATGACGTCGGCCGGGGTTGACGGCGCGGCTATCTTCAGTCCGGGAATTGCGAGCGCCCAGTTCTCCACTGACTGGGAGTGCTGCGCGCCGAAGCCGAGGCCACCGCCGTTGGCCGTGCGCACCACCAGCGGCACCGTCACCTGACCGCCGGTCATGTACCGCATCTTCGGTATCTCGTTGGCGAGGTAATCCCAGCAGCAGGCGAGGAAGTCGGAGAACATGATCTCCGCGATGGGCCGCATCCCGGTCATCGCGGCCCCCAGGGCAATGCCGACAATGGCCTGCTCGGAGATTGGGGTGTCCCAGACCCGCTCGCCGCCGAACTCGGCAAACAGGCCCTCAGTTGTCTTGAACACCCCGCCGGCGGCGCCGATGTCCTCGCCAAGGCACACCACGGACCGGTCGCGGCGCATCTCCCTGGCTATGCCCTCGGCCACGGCCTCCCGGTAGGTGATCACGTCCGCCACGTCGCGCCTCCGTCCGCCCACACGTCGCTGAGCGCCTCCGCCGGGTCGGGACCCGGCCCGGCCTTCGCCGCTGCCACGGCCTCGGCGACCACCCGCGCCGCGCGCTCGTCAGCCGCCGCGATCTCCTCGGCCTGCACGCCAAGCACGGCAAGCCTCGCGCTGGCCACCTCCAGCGGATCCCTGGCCAGCCATTCGTCAAGCTCGCCGGCCGGCCGGTACTTCGCCGGGTCGGTGCGGCTGTGCCCGAAGTGGCGGTAGGTCATCGCCTCCAGGACCGTCGGTCCCTCGCCGGCCCGGGCCCGGGCCGCCGCCCTGCCGACGGCGTCCGCTACTGCCACGACGTCGTTGCCGTCGATCACTTCCGCAGGCAGCCGGTAGGCAGGCGCCCGGTCAGCGGCCGGATGGTCGACAGCGGTCACCGAGCCGATTGGCGTGTACTCCATGTACAGGTTGTTCTCGCAGACGAACAGCACTGGCAGCGACCAGACGGCAGACAGGTTCAGCGCCTCGTGGAAGGCGCCGATGTTCGTGGCGCCATCGCCGAAGAAAGCCACGGCCACCTGGCCGGTGCCGCGCAGCAGAGCCGACCAGGCAGCTCCCGCCGCGATGGGCAGGTGCGCGCCCACGATCGCGTACGACCCGAGCATTCCGGCCGACGCCTTGGTCAGGTGCATGGAGCCGCCCTTGGCCTTGTTCACCCCCGAGCCCTTGCTCATCAGCTCGGCAAGGCACTCAGCCGGGGAGGCACCGCGTGCCATCGCGTGATGGTGACCACGGTAGGTGGCGAACACGTAATCGTCCGGCCGCAGCGCCGCGCTCGCCCCGACGGCCACGGCCTCGTGTCCGGCCGCCAGGTGCGTGGTCCCCTTCACCAGCCCGGCCAAGAACAGATCGTGCGCCGCTCGTTCAGTGCCGCGGATAACCGCCATCTGCTCGTACAGGCCGAGCAGTACATCCGGTGCCACGCCCCCGGCGGAATGGGAGGCGCTGATGTCGGCTGTCATGGCGTACCTCCGGTCGGCTCACCGCGCTCGCCGGCGGGAGGCATCCGGCCATCGGGGTCTGGGGTGTCCGGAGGGAGCGCCTTCTCCCCTCGGCCAGCGGGTGTGTTCAGATTCGACTGGCTCTCCCGCAGCGTGTCAAGCGCACCGCCGACGGTCCAGTACCTGCGCCCGGCGACCAGCAGCTCCTCAGCCGGGAACTTCGTGATCACCTCGCAGCCATCGGCCGTGACCACCACTTCCTCCTCGATCCTCGCCGCCGACCAGCCGTCGGAGGCCGGCCAGTAGGTCTCGAGCGCGAACACCATGCCCTCTTCGAGTGGCTCGGGGTGATCGAGGGACACCAGCCTGCTGAAGATCGGCTTCTCCCAGATCGACAGGCCCACGCCGTGGCCATACTGGAGCGCGAAGGCAGCCATCTCGTCGGGGAAGCCGAACTCGGTTGCGCGTGGCCAGACCGAGACGATCTCACCGGTCGTCACGCCGGGCTTGACCATGGCGATCGCCGTGTCCATGTACTCCCGGCACCGGACGTAGGCGTCCCGCTGCGCCCGCGAGGCGCTGCCAACGGCAAAGGTGCGGTAGTAACAGGTCCGGTACCCGAGGTGGCTGTGCAGGATGTCGAAGAAAGCCGGGTCACCAGGCCGGATCAGCCGGTCGGAGTAGACGTGCGGGTGCGGCGAGCAGCGCTCGCCGGAGATCGC
>JASHSO010000461.1 GCA_030038715.1 Streptosporangiaceae bacterium | reverse complement strand
TGGTAGCGGGGGCGGGATTTGAACCCGCGACCTCTGGGTTATGAGCCCAGCGAGCTACCGAACTGCTCCACCCCGCGTCGCGTGCATTCACTGTAGGTGCAGCAAGCGCCGCTGGCAAATCCCGCCAGCCTCAGGCGCCGGCGCCCGGCCTGCTCGGCACGGCCATCCAGACCACGTAGCGGTCCACGGTCGTCGCGGTCGGCAATTGCCTCAGCTCGTGCGGATCTCCGGCCGTCACCAGGTCGAGCACCCGGACCGCACCGCCGCCGAAGCCGGCCAGCGCGCCCGGTCCGGAGGCTAGCAGCACGGGTTGCCGGCCAGCCGCCGAGATCGCGGTGACGACGCGTCTCACGGCGGCGGCGGGCTGCCCGATCATCAGGCCGGTCGGCACACCGCACATGCCCCTGACCACCTGCGCGAACGGCCCTGCGGTCGCCGAGTCGAGTATCAGCACCGAGGCATCGCGCGGAATCCGCGCGCACATGCCCTGGACGGCACTGACCTCGCCGACGCCGGTCCGCTGCAGGGCGATGCCTTGCGCCACTGGCCGCAGTCCCTGCGCCTTGCCGGAATGGCTGAGCCCCAAGCCGAACGTGGTAGCCACGGTCGGCACTAGCATCGCGGCGACGCAGAACAGCCCCACCACGCTCACCGCGACGACGCTCGCGCCGCGCTCCCTGGCTCGAGCGATGAGCCAGGTGGCCGCCCACAGGCCGCAGAGCACCAGACCTGGCAGCACCAGGACGACGAGCCTGCGGCTCGCCCACGGCTGGTCGGGCACGATGTCGGGATACCACAGCACGGTCGCGGAGCCGACGCAGATGATCGCCAGCGGCAGGCCCCACAGTCTCCAGGCGCCAGACCGGTCACGCCAGGTGATCAGGGTGCGAAGGCATCGCCGGGCCAGCAGGACGGCACCGGCGCCGCCGAGCAGAACGGTCGGCAGGCCGATGTACCAGATCACCCAGTACAGCGTCTGCTCGGAGTACAGCCGCGTCGGGTCGACCGGCAGGCCCTGCGCTCGCTGCAGGGATGCGATGAAATGGGACACAGCCGGGCTCGGACTCCCCCGGACCGTCTGCACGTACGGCCGGACGGCGAAGCCGATCAAGACAGCGGCGACGATTACGCCCCCGGCTTCAGGCAGCCAGCGCAGCGGGCGCTCGGCCAGGACCTTCGGCACGACGCCGCGCACCGGCGCGAACCGCATGAGCTGCAGCGCCACGATCGACAGGGCGACCAGCCAGACGGCGGCGACCCCAGCGAGCGCAGCCTGCCTGCCGACTGTGTCAAGGAGAGGGCGATACAGCAGGAAGCCGCCAGCGATCCCGTAGCCGACACCGATGAAACTACCAAGCAGGAACGGGGCTGCCTGAGGTCGTCGGCCGGCTATCAGCACGCAGCCGAACGGGATGATCGGCAGGAGGTATGCCAGCGCGTCGAGGCTGATCAGCAGGCTCAGGCCGAGGGCCAACCCGGCCAGCGCGGCCAGCGTGCGCCGCGGCGACAGCCACGCCGCCCACTGCGACAGCGACACCATCCGCCGCCACCAAGGCACACCACTGGCGGCGTACTGCTCGGCTGGCGGCCTGCGCAGCGCCAGCGAGTCCGCCAGCATGCAGAGGCCGCCGAACAGCATGATCTGCAGTGCTGTTTCGCTGAACGCCGACCGGCTCACGTACTGCTGGGGCAGGCTGAGGCCGAGCACGAGTGCCCCGGCCGGCGCCCACTGCGGGCCGACGAGCCGGGCGACCAGTCCGGCGAAGGCTAGTGCGGCAAGGCCGCCGAGTATCGGCCCGATGGTCATAGCGCCGGCCGTGCCGTGCGCCCAAAAGCCGCCAGCCAGCATCATGACCAGCCCAGAGGCAACGCCAGGGACGATCGAGTCCCCCCGCGGGTAGAAGCCGGTGCTGGCGAACGTGAGGCCGGGGTGGGCACCGCCAAAGGCCGGCAGGTCCTGTGGCACGGGCAGCGAGCCGTGCTGGGCGATCCAGTAGCCAGCCTGCAGGTACGTGCCCGGGTCGCGGACCACGACGATGGCCTGCGACGCCTCCCTGAGCTGCCACGCGGTCAGGCCCGCCACGAGAGCGACCGTGGCCAGCAGGCCGAACCGCACAGTCCAGGCGGCATGGCGTCGTCCGCCGGCGGACAGGCCCGGCCAGCTCGTCGGCACCGCGCGCAGCCCGTTGGCGGTCAGCGCGACCGCGAGCGGCACCGATATGAGCAGCATCGGCACCACCAGGAAGCTTCTGGACAGCAGCAACGGCAGTCCGGGCAGCAGCCAGGCCATGATCGCCAAGGCAGGCAGCACGGTCAGCCTGGCTAGCGTCGCGCCAGCCACCTCGCCAGGCTCGGCCCGCGCTTGGCCCGGCCGGACCGCGCCCCGGAGCTGCTGCCAGCCACGGGACGCTGACGCCAGCGGGGTGGCGAGGATGGCGGCCAACCGTGATAGCCGACCCGGGGCCGGAACAAGCACGTTCAGCTGCTCGGTATCGGAAAAGCCCCTGGCTGTCGCGCTCGGTGCATCGCCGGCCGGCTCCGGCCAGCTCGCAGTCGCCGAGCCCGGCGGACCGTCACCGCGAGTCACCCCCGCCGCAGGCTCCGCCGAGCCGCCATCCGCGCCGGGCGGGATACCCTCCTGCGGTCGTCCTGCCTGCTGGCCGGTGCTCAGGCGATGGCGGTCGCGCACTGCTCAACTGTAAATGGCGACCTGATCTCCGACCGGCCCGCACCTGGCTTGGCGTGGCGAGCCGGGCAGCACCCGGCGGGCCTATTTACGGATATAAACCTTCAGACTCTTCACCGGTAGGTCATGCAGCTCACGCCAGGCAGCGACGCCGCCGGGCGTCCGGGCTAGCAGTTCCTGCACGGACTCGCCCGACCACGGTCCCGTGCAGCCCACGTAGTAAGCCACGTACGGCGAGCTGACGACACAAGGCGGCCGAACGCCGGACTTGATGAGCTTGTCGGCCTTGGCTTGGAACGGCCGCGTCGAGGTCTGGTAGCTGATCTCCCTGCTGAGCACGAAGCGCTGTGAGACCACGCCGATGAGCAGGAAGGCACAAGCGAGCATCACTCCGGCGGTCTGCCATCTCCACTCGGTGACCAGCCAGCCAATCCCGTCCGCGGCGAGTATGGCCAGCAGCGCCAGCGAGGGGAGAATGTAACGCGGCGCGCCGAAGGGCACGAGGAAGGAGTAGCAGGCGACCCCCCAGACCGCGGACGCCGCGGTGAGCACGGCCGAAGCCCTGGCTTCCCGTCGCCAGGCCACGCACAGCCCGAGCACCGCAAGCGCGAGCAGAGCGATGAACCACAGCGTCTCCCCCGGCACGTTCCAGCCTGGACAGGCAGCACTCGACGTGCAGTACCACGGCCCGCTCAGCACCTTCACCTGCAGCGGGAAGGAGAAGTAGAGGCTGAAGCCGTGCGTCGTAGGCGGCTCCTGGTTCGCCAGGTGGATCCGGCTTCCCAGGCCGCCGTACCAGGCATAAGCCTCGGCGATCCACTCGACAGCACCCGCGGCGGCGCCGACCGCCATGGCCCCCAGCACCTTGGGCTTGCGCCAGCCCGGCACCAGCAGCACGGCCAGGATGGCCGGACCCATCACGAAGACGATGTTCTGCGGGCGCAGCAGGATGATGAAGAACGAGACGACGGCGATGAGCGGCAGCACGGTCTTGGCGCGCATCCTGCCGTTGACCGCCTGCAGGAACAGCCCCGTCAGCACCAGCAGCCCAACCGCCGCCCACCAGTCGGGATAGATCTGGACGCCGCTGTTCTGCGTAATGGCCAGGCTGCCCAGGATGAAGCCAGCCAGCGCCAGCACCCAGGCCGGCCGAAGGCCACGCCAGCACAGCATGCCGAGGAACAGGCCGACCGCGGACAGGACAGCCATCCAGACCCGGATGGCCACCAGGGACGTGGTCAGCAGGGTAACCGGGGCGGCCAGCAGGCCGACGCCCTGACCATGCACGGGCGGGAGCTGGACGCCGGAGTGGTGGATGCTGAGCTGGGCGATATAGCCGATCTCGTCGGCCCCGAGCGGCATCCGTAGCAGGCTCGGCGTCAGCTCGGCGGCCAAGAACAGCAACGCCACCAGGCCCAGCCAGAACGTGCTGTCCCCGCCCAGCCAGTGGGGGCGCGGTCGACCGGCAGTGCCGTGCTGCGGCCGGCCCACCTTCACCTCTTGCACGAACGACTCCCCCTAAGGGCGACGGCTGCGGCACGAGCCTAGCGGCACAATTCTCGCGGGCCGGCACGGGGCTTGCCGGGTTCAAGCAACACCGAGAACGCCGACCCGGTCGCTGTTGACCGTACCGTAAACTGACGACTAAATTTTCCCGGCTGCGCACCCGCGATGCCGCCAGAATCCGCATTGCGGCTACCATGGCGCTCACCAGTTCCACCCGGCGGGCTCCTAGGCTGGGCTATCTTTTACCGCGAGTGACCAGCGCCGGTCTGGGCGCAATCCGGCCGCGGTGCCGGGAAACACAAGCACCAGGGGAGACAACGGTGACCAGACTTGCCACGGAGGTGGTCGAGTCATCGCGGCAAACTCCGCGCCGCAGGGCAACGGCCTGGGCCACCAGCCCGCAGGCACTCACCATTCTGCTGTACCTGCTCGGGGCGCTGTACGTCACCTGTCTGCTGTGGGTAGACCCCGCTAGCCGCCGGCAGGCCGGTGACATCCAGGACGTCGACCAGGCAACGTGGTTCGTCCGGTACGCGGCCACCGCGGTCGAGCACTTCAGGCTCCCGGCACTGTTCACCACGGCCATGAACGCCCCGCATGGCGTCAACCTCATGTGGAACACCTCGATCTTGCTGCCGGGAATCGTGGTCAGTCCGGTCACGATGCTCGCCGGCCCGCAGGTCAGCCTTACGGTGCTGCTGGTCATCGGCCTGGCCGGCTCGGCAGCGGCGATGTTCTACGTGCTGCGCCGCTGGCAGGCCAGCATCCTCGCGGCAGCGCTTGGCGGCGCCCTGTACGGGTTCTCGCCGGCCCTCATCAACTCGGGCATCGGCCACTACTCGCTGGTCCTTGCGATGCTCCCGCCCCTGATGCTCGACCGGGTGCTGCGAATCGCGGTCGGGCGCGGCAGCCCGGTCCGCAACGGCGTGTGGCTCGGCCTGCTGGCCGCTGCTCAGCTGTTCATCAGCGAGGAAGCGCTGATCGACGCGGCAATCGCCGCCGTGATCCTGCTGGTCGTGCTGGCTCTGAACCGGCGTCACGAGGTTCTCGGCCGCATTCGCCCCGCCCTCATCGGCCTCGGCTCGGCAGTCGTCGTGGCCGGCGTGCTCTGCGCCCGGGCCCTGTGGGTCCAGTTCCACGGCGTGGTGCTCAAGTCGGCGGGTGCCACCACGATCATCAAGTACAACGGGCACTTCACCAATCTCGGCACCATTCCCTACTCGTTCATCACGCCGTCGAGCACGGTGCTGCTGCACTCATCGGGCACGGCGTACTCCGCCGACAACTACCCAGACCCCACTCCCGAGTACCTGGCCTACCTGGGTGTGCTGCTGGTCATCCTGCTGCTGGTGGCCATCGTCTACTACTGGCGCCACCTGACCGTCCGGGTCGCGGGCCTGACCTGCATCCTGCTGGAGTGGCTGAGCCTCGGCCCCAAGCCGCTGCGGCCCGAGACCACCCTCCCGAGCTTCCTGCTGCCGTGGCAGTACCTGCAGCATCTGCCGCTGCTGAGCGGCATGGTGCCGGACCGGCTGTGCATACCGGCGGATGCCGCGGCGGCTGCGGTGCTCGCGTTCTCGCTCGACCTGGCCCGGGCCGAGGGCTCGTTCTTCCGGCGAACGTTCCAGAACGGGGCAGTGGTGGCGACAGGAGTCGCGATCGTGGCACTGCTGCCGCTCGTGCCGAGTCCCTACTCGCCGGCGACGACCGAGTCGCTGCCGGCCGGCTGGGCTGCGACCTTCAACACGCTGCACCTGCCGTCGAATGACCGAGTGCTGCTGGCACCATACCCGTGGGCCGGTACCTCGCAGGTCATGCGCTGGCAGGCCAACACCGGAGTCCCGGTGACCATGATCGGCGGTGACTTCATCTCGCCGAACAAGCCCGGCCGCCAGTCGCGCGCCGGCCGGGCCGGCGTGGGCTGGAAGTACACCGGCACCTATCTGGACGACCTGTACGCGGGTGACACGTCCGCGGCACCGCCAAGCCCCGCGCAGCTCAAATCCGACCTGGCTGCGATGTCCCCGAATGCCGTGGTGGCCGTGGCGACCCCGTCCTCGCCGCTCGGGCAGTTCCTGATCAGGCTCTTCGGCCCGCCAACCACCCGCATCAAGGCCATGCTCGGCTGGCGGCTCAGGCCAGGCCAGGTGGTGTCGATAGCGCCAGGCGTCAGCCTGAGACTGCCTTGACGTAGTCCGCGACGCGCTCGGCGATCTGCAGGTCGGACAGGTCAAGCCGCTCCAGGATCGTGTACCGGCCGGGCCTTGTCTTCGGTGCGTAGGCCACCGCTGTGCCGAAGTCGGCTTGTGACATGCCGAGGTCTGCCGGGGTTCTCGGCAGGCCGTGCCGCGCCAGGCAGGCCGAGATCAGCTCGGCCTGAGCGACGTTCCCGCGCAGGTAGGTGCAGAACAATGCGCCGATCCCGGCTAGCTCGCCGTGACTGCCGACGCCGGGGAAGAGCTGGTTGACGGCGTGCATGATCTCGTGGTCGCCGCCGCTGCCTGGCCTGCTCGATCCGGCGACGGCCATCGCCATGCCGGACAGGATCAGCGACTCGGCTAGGACAGTCAGGAACTCATCCGAGCGCGCCGAGCCCGGCAGGTCCAGCACGGCATGGGCGGCGCACCTGGCCATGGCCGCTGCCAGCCCGTCCACCTTCTCTCCGAGGTCAGCGGCGGCAAGCTCCCAGTCGGCAACCGCAGACAGGTCGGCCAGCACATCGCCGATGCCGGCAGTCGCCAGCGAGCCCGGAGCGCTGCGCACCTTGTCGAGGTCGACGACGACCGCCACTGGCATCACGACCCCGTAAGAACTAGTCCCGGACTCGTGTCGCAGCGTGCTGACGGGTGAGCAGATCCCATCGTGCGACAGGCTGGTCGACACCGCCACCATCGGGATGCCGGCCATGTGCGCGGCGAACTTGGTGACGTCGATGGTCTGCCCGCCGCCAATCCCGGCCACCGCCTCATAGCTGCCCGCACGCAGCCGCCGACCGAGATCTGCCGCCGTGGCGTGCGTGCCATCGGGTACCCGGAAGATCTCCGAGGCTGGCAGCTGCACACCGGCGGCTATCTCGTCACCCTGCCCCGGACCGACCGCGATCGCGATCCGGCCCTCGGCGGCGATCCTGTGGTCCGCCAGCAGGGCGCCGAGGCCTGCCACCGCTCCTGGGCGCACATCGATGACCAGCGGTGCGGACAGCATCCGGGCGAGGAGCGGCATGACTCCTCCTTAGTGCCGTCTGAGCGGCTCTGCCTCAGCCCCGCCTGCGCGGCCCGTGCCTTGTCAAGCCGATGGTGCGAGGCTAGCAGCG
>JASHSO010000460.1 GCA_030038715.1 Streptosporangiaceae bacterium | reverse complement strand
ATCGCATCGTGCTGGTGACCGCCCCGCAGCAGGTGACCAACAGCGACCTGTGGTACTTCAGCAGCGGCGACTGGGTCAACGTCGCCAGCGGCAAGGACATCGGCGTCGGGCCACGCGGCCAGCTGATTCTCGTCACCGGGCCGACCAGCAACGACTGGACGTTTGAGGTCCCGTAAGAGCCGTTCAGCTGCGAAGGTCTCCCGCCCACCTGCCGGGCGGGAGACCTTCGCATGAACAACTGCGCGCTTGGCTTAGGCAGGCGCCCCGGCGACCAGCTCATCCAGGACCGCGGCAAGACTGTGCAGCTCGACGAGGTGCGCCGGGGTGAGCTGGTTCAGTATCCGCTCACCCTTCGCGGTGAGCCGCACCCGCACGAGGCGGGCGTCACTGGCGTCATCGATCCTGCGTACCAGTCCACCTGCTGCGGCCCGATCGACGAGTTCGACGGTGCTGTGATGGCGGAGCAGCAGGTAGTCCGCCAGGTCCCGGACTGTCGGCGGCAAGGCGCCGGGGTGCCCCTTGACAGCTACCAGGAGCTGATGCTGGACGTGCGTGAGCCCGGCCGCCTTGGCCTGGTCTTCGCTCCAGCGCTGGAAACGGCGCAGGCTGGTGCGGAACGCCAGCAGGTGCTCGAAGTCCTCGGGGGTCAGCTGCCGTGCGCCGTCTCGTGCCATCGGTAGCCCTCTCAGTCGAAACCGGGCAGCCGACCCGGATCGGCTGGGGCTGCGCCGGCCACGGTTGCGATGCGTCGTCTCACGATAGACTATCGGCTTTGTGGACTGCGGACGGGCGTCTTGCGCCTTGGCGAGCCCGCCGAAATGCGGCTGCCAGCCGGCCCGCCTAGACCCGCCAGAATCAGGTCAGTGTCAGGTTCGGTCCAGCCCCATGGTTGGCTCGCACCATGGATGTCATGGTTTCAGAGATCTTCGAACCCGACCGCTGGCGTCCCGTTGCCGGGTTCGCCTTCACCGACATCACCTACCACCGCGCAGTGGACTCCGGCACGGTCCGTGTTGCCTTCAACCGCCCGGAGGTCAGGAACGCGTTCCGCCCGCATACGGTCGATGAGCTGTATCGGGCGCTCGACCACGCCCGGATGTCGAGCGATGTCGGATGCGTGCTGCTGACCGGCAATGGACCATCGCCCAAGGACGGCGGGTGGGCGTTCTGCTCGGGCGGCGATCAGCGCATCCGCGGGCGGGATGGGTACCGGTACGCGGACGGCGCGACCGCTGAGGCCATCGACCCGGCGCGCAGCGGCCGGCTGCACGTCATGGAGGTGCACCGCCTGATCCGGTTCATGCCGAAGGTTGTCATCTGCGTGGTCCCCGGCTGGGCCGCCGGCGGCGGGCACAGTCTGCATGTCGTCTGCGACCTGACCCTTGCCAGTCGCGAGCACGCCCGGTTCAAGCAGACGGACGCGGACGTGGGCAGCTTCGACGGCGGCTTCGGTTCTGCCTACCTGGCCAGGCAGGTTGGGCAGAAGTTTGCCCGGGAGGTCTTCTTTCTTGGTGACGCCTACGATGCCGAGACGGCGCACCGGATGGGCATGGTCAATGCCGTCGTGCCGCACGCTCAACTGGAGCGGACCGCGCTGGAGTGGGCCGCCAAGATCAATGCCAAGAGCCCGACATCCCAGCGGATGCTGAAGTTCGCGTTCAACCTCGTCGACGACGGGCTCGTGGGCCAGCAGGTGTTCTCGACGGAGGCGACGAGGCTTGCCTACATGACCGACGAGGCCGTCGAGGGACGTGACGCCTTCCTCGAAAAGCGCGCACCAGACTGGTCGCGGTTCCCGTACTACTACTAGGCAAGCTGGCTCGTCTGGCTCGCTGCCGCTCAGCGCCGGGTGTCCTGCGCCGGTGAGACGAGGGACCGACTCGCTGATCGCGCGGCGATCTGGCCAGCGACCTTACGCGACGGTTCCCGGCACAGCGGCAGAAGACTCGCGCCGGTGGTCATGTACCGTCGATTGGCCGGCCCCGGACGTCGTCAGGTCCCTGTCACTGGTCGACTCCCTGGCCAGGTTTCGCGACCGGGTCGAGGATCGTCGCAATCTCGGGGCGACGGCGGCGCGCGAGCCGGAGGAGCCGCTTCCCGTTGCTTAACATATCGTGGTACGATATATTAGTCCTCAGCATCGGGTAGAGGTGAGCCGGATGTCTGCTTATGGTGTTTCGGAGAATGTAAGCGCAGCGACAGTGGCGCAGGCAGCCCCGGCCGCCGAGCATCGCGGACCCGGTACCGGTAGGGATCGCCGGATTCGGGATGACCACGTTCGTGCTGTCGTGCGCGTTCGCAGGTTTCTTTGGCGGTACCGCGGCCGCGCCCATGGTGCTAGGGCTCGCGATCTTCTACGGGGGAATCGTGCAGCTGCTGGCCGGCATGTGGGCCTTCCGAAGGGGCGAGACCTTCGCCGCCGCCGCGTTCTCCTCCTACGGCGGCCGCTGGGCTGACCAACTACGCCACGCATCGGTGTTGGGGCTCCGTCGTCGCTTCGGAGCACCGGGTCGCGCGACGCGCTATGGATGCGTCTGCACCGGGGGCGAGGCGGACGTTGCGACCACTGGCTGGCGTGTTGGGCGGTTAGGCGATGGAGGTGAAGGTCGGTGGGCCTGAGTTCACGGGACAGACAGGCCCTGGCTTCCATCGAAGGCAGGCTGGAAGGATCCGATCCCAGGCTGGCGTCGATGCTGGCCACGTTCTCGCGGCTGGCCGCCGACGAGGAAATGCCAGCCCGCGAGAGCATCCGCGCTGGCCGGCGGCGAGCCGTCGGCCAGCTTCGCAACCGCGCCGGTACCGCCGACGCGGGCGCGGAACCAGGGCAGCGTGTCCGTCCGCGATGGCGGCGCCGAGCCCTCATGCTCTGGCTGGCGATGACGCTGGCGCTCATCGGCGCGGCTCTAGCCGCCAGCCATGCTGGCGACAGTGAAACCTGCGCGACGTGGTCGGCGGCGTGCGCAAGCCGCGCTCGCGCGCTCCATCAGAGCGGTGAGTCAGCGAGGCCTCGGGATCCTGCCGCAACGCAGTGCTGCGGTCAGGCCGCCCCGTCGGACCCGCGCAACGACCCGCCCTTGATCTGGCACGCCGGGGCGACCGGTCGTCCGGCAGCCAGCTAGCCGGGGTGCTATCCCTGGCACGCCAGAGCCAAGAAGGGCAAGGACCAGGTCAGCCGCTGTGCTGCGACTAGCCGCCGACTCAGCGGAGCGTTTCAGCACAGACAGACTCAGCGGTCTGCCACTGGCTCGGCGATCGCCGTGAGGATCAGAGCATCGCAGACCTGCCAGCGTCCGGTGAGGCTCGCAAGCGGATTGCGCAAGGCCGATGCGGCTGGCCGCAGTCGGGCACGGAACTTGCCGTCCGCAGCACCGATTGTGACGTCGGCGCACACCAATCCGAGCCGGCGATGCGTGATCGGATACCACGCCTTGAATGCCGACTCCTTGGCGCTGAACAGCAGCCGGTCCCAGCAGATGCCCGGCCGTTCAGCAGCCAGGCCGGGCAGCCTGGCTCGCTCGTCAGCAGTGCAAATCGCGTCCAGCACGTCGCCGGGAAGCGGTTCATTCGGCTCCGCATCGACTCCGACGGCCCGGATCTCGGTGGTGCGCGCGACCGCGGCGCCCCGGTATCCGGTGCAATGCGTGATGCTGCCAACGACGCCGGTAGGCCACTGCGGCGCCCCGCGCGAGTCGGCCAGGATCGGCACTCCTGGCAGGCCGAGGCCGGACAGCGCGGTCCGGGCGCAAGCCCTGCCGGTAGTGAACTCGCGACGACGCCTGTCGAGTGCCCTGGCCACCATTGCGGCTTCGGCCGGGAACAGGTCCGCATCGAGCAGGTCCTCGCGGGCCTCACCGCAGGACACCCCGGCGGGGAGGATCGTCTCGATCATGTCAGTGGCGTGGACCTCAGCTGTCGTGGCGTGGACGGGTGAACGCAGCCCTCATGGACCGGGATTGTAGCGGCGAAAGCCACTGCCCGCCTCGGCACCGCGGCAGCGCGCGACAATTCACCACATGACAGTTGCTCGCTCCATCGGATTGTTCGTCGCGGCCGGGCTGGCCGAGATCGGCGGAGGCTACCTGATGTGGCGCTGGCTGAGGGAAGGCGCGCCGGTGCTGCTCGGCGTGCTCGGTGGCGCCATCCTGGTTCTTTACGGCGTCATCCCGACGCTGCAGCGCAGTCACGACTTTGGCCGGATCTACGCGGCTTACGGCGGCGTGTTCGTTGTCGCGTCGCTGCTATGGGGGTGGGGAGTCGACAGCATGCGGCCTGACCGTTACGACCTTGCGGGTGCGGCCATCGTCCTTGCCGGAGTCGGCGTCATCTACTTCTCCCCGCGCGGTTGAGGTCGTGCCAGGCTCGACTCGGTCGTGGGAATCTCGCTGAGTCACCCCGCACATCTCGACCCGGAGTGGCCGTGGGCCGATGGTGCCGCCAGCGCTGGTAGCGCCGTGAGTACCCGGTATTTCGCCGGAGGGTCACGCGGGTACGCTCGGACTGGTTCGGGTCAGGCTGGCCGCGCGCTCCAGGAGCGGCTGGCATCGCAGCGCGGCCGCGATATCGCGGGCCTCGTCGATTGCCGCGGCGGCCGCGTCTGCCTTTCCCTGGGCCGCGAGATACTCGGCATGGTCGAGCAGCCCGTGCGCGAGGTGGTAGGGCGTGCCACTTTCTCGCAGGCCGTTGATCGCGATCGCGAAAGCGCCGTCGGCGGCTTCGCCGCCGTCCTGCGCCGAGAGGCGGGCATGGGCGAGGTCGCGCTCGGCCCGCAGCAGCGGGCCGAGCTGACCTGGCTGGCGTCCCTGCACCAGGTCGAGCAGTACCGCTGTGGCCGAGTTGTCGCCTAGCTGCCAGGCAGCGCGGGCGGCCAGCGGCCACGCCCAGCGCTCGGTCTCGTGTGTCATCCCGATTGCGCCGACGTGCGCGACCGTCGCCATGGCCTGCTCGAGCGCGCGCTCGGGCTTGCCCTCCGCAGCCGCGGTGAACGCAGTCAGCACGCCGACCATGGCCTTGTCCTGGACATCGTCGCTGCCCCGCAGGTTCACGAGCGACTCCAGGCCGGCTCGTGCGGTCTTCGCATCACCGCGCAGCGCCGCGACCAGCGCGCGCAGCGCGATGACGTAGTCAAACCCCTCCGACAGGATGTCGGCGTCCGCGGCGCTGAGCTCCGCTTCGGCACCATCCCAATCGCCGAGCATGAGCAGCGCGTGCACGACGTTGGCTATCGCGGCCTCGAGCATCGAGCTAGCCCCAGCCCGGCGCAGCTGGTCGACGGCCGAGCGGGCGTCCGCAGCCGCAGCCGCCGGGTCGGTATGCGCCTCGGCGTCGGCCAGGTTGAGCAGCGCCCGGCCAAGCGCCACGTTGTCCCCGGCCTTGGTCGCTAGCCGGACGGTCTCCCGCAGGTAGGCAACCTGCTGAGCGCGGCGATCCTGGGTTGCCAGGAAGATGGCCCGGGCCAGGAACAGGGTCGTCAGGGTGCTCACGTCGACATCGAGGGCTTGGCCGAGGATGAGTGCCTCAGTGGACAGCCTGTCGGCATCGGGTGCCGAGCCTGAGAAGACTGCCAGCAGCGCCAGTTCGGCTAGCGCTCGCGCGGTGCGGGCATCGGGCTCGGCCCGCAGCACCTCCAGTGCGGTGGTCAGCTGCTCCCGCGCTTCGGCGTGGCGGCCCAGCCGGTAAAGGCTGTTCCCCGCCACCAGCTTGGCCCCGGCCGCTGCCCGGACCTGACCGTGCCGGGTAAACCAGTCTGCGGCCTGCCGGGCGTGGCCGATCGCGGCCACGTAGTTGCCGCCGTCCCGGGCCGCCTCGGCAGCTCGCTCCCACAGTGTGCCGGTGTCTGGCGCAGCGTTGGCGACCTCGCCATCCACGCCAGAACCGTGCAACTGGGCGGCGGCAGCGTAGTTCGTGGCAGCCAGCGCGGGCGCGCCGGTGCGGGTCGCCCGCTGCGCGGCCCGGACGAGCGCGGCGGCGGCCAGGGCCCTGATCCGGCCCGAGTCCGGATCACCGGGCACGGCTTCGAGGGCGTCCAGGTAATGCCGGGCAATGACGTCGGTAACTTCCTCGCCGTCGCCGGCGAACGCCGATCCTAGGTAAGTCGCGACGGCCAGGTGGCGGGTCTTGCGGTCACGCCGGGACAGCGTCTCATAGGCGACCTGGCGCAGCATCTGTTGGGCGAAGCGGTAGCTACCTCGTTCCGGCGACAGCGGGTCCGCTGAAACCGACAGCACCTCGCGGCGGACCAGTTCGGCAAGTGCAGACCGCACGGTCGGCTCGTCGCCGCCCGACACCGCGATCAGCGCCTCGGCGGAGAACGACGTGCCCAGTACGGTGGCTTCAGTCACCAGCCGACGCACCGGCTGATCAAGCGCGTCCAGCCGAGCGGCCAGCAGCGCGTGCAGACTGTCCGGCACAGCAAGCTCGCCAACATCGCCTACCAGCCGGTACACCCCACCCACTGGCCGGACGATATCCCGGTCGATCAGCGACCGCACGGTCTCGACAGCGAACAGCGGAATCCCCTGCGCCTGGCTGGTCACGGCTGCCCGGGCGGCTGGCGGCATCTCCGGCACTAGCGCGTCGACCAGGGTATCCATCGACGCGGTGTCCAGCGGGTCGAGGGTCAGGATGGTACGGTTGCGTCCGGTGCCGAAGCCTGGCCGGGCCAGGTCGAGTTCTGGGCGGGCCAGCACGAGTACGTAGATCGGCAGGTCGCGGGCCCAGTCGATGAGATGGTCGAGGAAATCCAGCAGTCCCGCGTCAGCGTGCTGGGCATCTTCCACCACCAGCACCACCGGAGCGTCCGCCGCAAGGCGCTCGAAGAAGAGCCGCCAGCCGGCGAACAGTTCTTCCCTGGACAACTGTGCGCCGCTGTCATCGGCGACCGGCACGCCCAGTAGCCGACCCAGCCGAGGGCCGATGTATGAGCGCTCGGACGGGTCGCGGATGAAGATGTCCAGCCCCGCCGCGAGCTTGGCTGCGGCGCTGCTCGCCGACTCCTCTTCGGCGATCCCCAATCGCTGGCGGACTATTTCCGCGAGCGCCCAGAACGCGACTGCTTCTCCGTAAGAAAAGCAGCGGCCCCGGTGCCACCACACGGTCTCGGCCAGCCCGTCGAGGTACTTCTCGAATTCCCAGCCGAGGCGCGACTTGCCGACACCGGCCGGGCCGGACACCAGGACCAGGCGCGGCATGCGGCGCTCACTGGCGGCGTGGAACAACTCCCGCACCGTGCGTAGCTCGGCGTCCCGCCCAACGAGTGGCGCCTCGAGCCCGTCGACCCGCTGCACGCCGCCAACCGAGGACAGCACTCTGGTGGCCCGCCAGAGGGCCACCGGCTCGGCCTTGCCCTTGAGCATGTGCTCACCGACGTCCTCGAAACCGACGCCGTGGCCGGCCAGCCGCTGGGTCGCCGCGTCCACGAACACCTGGCCCGGCTCGGCGATCGTCTGCACGCGTGCTGCCGTGTTGACGGTGTCTCCGGCGACCATGCCCTCACCGGGCGCGCTGAAGGTGACGGCTACCTGCCCGGTGACCACGCCGGCCCGGGCGGCAAGCCCGGGAACGCCGGCCTCGTCGCCAAGCTGGGTGACCGCGGCCACCAGGTCGAGCGCCGCGCGCACCGCGCGCTCTGCGTCACCCTCTTCGGCGACCGGCGTGCCCCACACCGCCATAACGGCGTCGCCGATGAACTTCTCGACCACCCCGCCGTACCGGCCTACCACCGTGCGCCCTAGCTCAAAATAGCGGGACAAGAGTTCCCGGACCGCCTCCGGATCCCGCGTTTCCGAGAACGGGGTGAACCCGACGAAGTCGCAGAACAGCACCGAGCAGACTCGCCGTTCGGCCATCGACTCTGGGCCCTCGCCCGCGGTCAGAGCGCCAGGAGTTGACAGCGTCAGGGGACTTGCGGTCCGTCGAGCGGGCCCCGAGTTCGGCAGCCGATATCCGCACGACGTGCAGAACCGGTTACCGCCTGCGACCGCTGCACCACACGACGGGCAACTGCCCGGGGCCGCACCGCATTGCCCGCAAAACCTGTCACCGGCCTCCAGGCGCGCACCGCACTGACCGCAATCCTGCATTAGCGCATGCCCGCCAGCGTGCACCAGTCCGAGTGCAGGCAGCCACGGCGGGGCAACCAGAGTCGCGCCGCCGACCAGCGCGCCCTACCGCAGTCAGTCGTTGTCATCTGGAATAGGCCCTCCCGGCACGCAACAGCTTAAGACCCCGTGACGAGCAAACGAATGGGCAGCAGGCCGGGCGACTCCCGCCTCCCGAGCGCATACCGAATCGGTGAGCTGCTCTGCTCCCTTCAGGGGCGGCGAGCGGCTGCCGACTTCCTGCGCAGGCTGACGTTCAGGGTGCTCATCGGCGATGACGACGCCCACGCGAAGAGCCTGGCTATCTTGCACCTTCCCGGCCGCAGCGCGCTCGCAGATATCTGTGCCGCCGTGCCGAACCCAAGAAGTGCGACCGAAGCAAGATCAGCAACTCAGAGCGACCACGCCTTCAGGGGAACCGCGTACCATCACGCTCCGCGGCACCGGCCTGTGCGGCATCCGGAGCCTCGTCCATCAGTGAAGTCCCTGCATAGTCGGTCACAGCGAGTATTCCGTGCGCGAGGTGCGGCGGGAGCATAGGCCGTGGGTCCGGTGCGGATCGCTCACGAGCTGCGCCGGGCAGCAGTAGTTCGGGTGCCGCAGCGGATGAGCGTCTACCGGGTGCTGGTGCGGCTCGGTTGCGCTCGGGCTTGGCGAAGGCGGCAAGGTGCCCTTGCCGCAAGATTGGCGGCAGGGTCGGCACAGTCGCGGAGTCGCTCCGGACGGGCTGGGCGCGGGCATCAGACGGTTCGGCCTCGAGCATCTTGAGAGCGATAGCGGGAAAGAGGGCGGCGGACAGAAGTCCGGCCGCGAGCAGCGCGGCGCCCACGGCCCGGGTGATCTGCCCGGAGGCCATGCCGATCTGGGTGGCCACGATGACGAAGGTGAGCGACGTGGCCTGCATCAGGCCGGCCACTCCGGCGCGCCGCCCGCCGAATCGGCGAGCGTACGCCAGGGCGGGGAACGCGCGGACCATCAGGAGGGCGAAGAGGAACAGCGGCACCTCGGCGAGGCTCGAGGTGTCCCTGATCAGCGCCCGGGCGTCGAACTGGACTCCGGTCGCGATGAAGAAGACTGGGATCACGAAGCCGAAGCCGATGCCCTCCAGTTTGGTCTGGAACTGCGGATGCGGGGCCCGGCCGGTTAGGTCGACAGTCCTGACCAGCAGCCCGGCGGCGAAGGCGCCAAGGATCGACGCGAAGCCAAATCGGTCGGCCAGCACCGCGAACGCCAGGGCCAGCGTGAGAGCGGCGCGGGTGCGCAGTTGGGCACTGCGGTCCTCTAGCCGGTCCAGCAGCCGGTCGATGGCGGTCAGGCTGCGAACCCGGCCAAGTGCCAAGCCGATGACCGCCAGTAGAGCCAGGAACATGGCCAGGGAGGCCAGGCGCTCTGATGGCGTTCTGGAGGTGGCCGAGAAGAGCAGGGACAGCATCAAGATCGTGGCCACTTCCGCCAGTGCAGCGGCGGTCATAACCAGCTGCCCGAACGGCGTGCGTTCTTGGCCTGCGTCCTTCAGCAGCGGCAGGAGCAGGCCGGCCGAGGTAGAAAGCAGTACGACGGCAAGGAAGAGCGGCTGGCCGGCCCCAAAGGCTAGACCGAGCACGCAGCCGCAGGCCAGGCCGAGCAGGCCCGAACCGCAGAAGGACCAGCCGGCCAGGCGTGCGAGCGGTCCCCGCAGGCCCGTTACGTCAATCTCTAGGCCGGCCAGGAACAACAGCACGCCGAGGCCGAGGTCGCTCAGTACTTGGATGGGCGCATCGACGTGAACCCAGCCAAGCACCGAGGGCCCGATCAGGATCCCGGCCAGGACTTCCAGCACGGCCCCGGGAACCGGCAGGCGCGGCACCACCGCGAGCAGGGCCGGGACGGCCACTGCGACTAGCGCGATGATCAGTACTCCGTTAAATGAGATGGTCGGCATGGATGCTCTTTCGGCTCGATGGTGACGTGGCCGGTGCTGGCTGCCGACGGGAGCTGACCAGCACGAGCCGGTCGCCTCCGGCGAGACGGCCCGCCCTGGGGTCCTCGGCGGACAGCAGGTGGTCCGCTCGCACGAGCGCGATGACCCTGCCTTCCGCATCCCGGGCTGGCGTGCCGACCTCGGCGGCTGCCACCGGACGCTCGACTAGGTCGAGACCACGCCCGCGATCAAGGAGTTCGCCGATCACCTGCCCGGC
Organism: Streptosporangiaceae bacterium; assembly: GCA_030038715.1. GTDB lineage: Bacteria > Actinomycetota > Actinomycetes > Streptosporangiales > Streptosporangiaceae > JAJYUU01. The sequence continues at coordinate 539 of JASHSO010000460.1, read as the reverse complement.
GGACGGGGACACCACGGAGATGGCCAGCAGTTGCCCGGCGGCGCCCGAGGAGACCACTACCTGGTCGGCTCCGCTCAGGCGGAGCAGGTCTCGGTTCTCCTCCTCGCGGACCGCTGCCACGATCGTGCCGCGCGGGTTGAGCTGTCGAGCGGTGAGGGCGATCAGTACGGCCGTGTCGTCGCGGTTCACGGCGATGACCACCTGGCGGGCGGAGCCAATCTCGGCTCGGCTGAGCACGTCTCGCCTGGTCGCGTCCCCGGTGACTGCGACCAGCCCGGCCGTATTGGCTTCAGCGACGGCTTCGGGCAGCTGATCGACGACCAGGATGGACTCCCGCCCCGTCCCGGACTCGGTCAGTGTCCTGACGGCGCTTCGGCCTTTTGTACCGTAACCGATGACAATCGTCTGACCAGCCACTCTTGACCTCCACCGGGCAATCCGCCAGTTCGCGCGGGTTTGCTCGGTCAGCACCTGCATGGTGGTGCCGACCAGGATGATGAGAACTACCAGCCGCATCGGGGTGATCACTACGGTGTTGA
>JASHSO010000459.1 GCA_030038715.1 Streptosporangiaceae bacterium | reverse complement strand
CGGCAGGATGCATGGAGAAATGCCAGCCAGAAAGCCCGCAACCACACCGACCAGCACGAGCCCGACCATTCGGCAACCCTCGCCCTCGGTTCGCCCCGCCAGCTATTCGTAGCAGAGCGCAGTCCGGCTTGGCCGAAGAGAACCTGGGACTGGACCCAGGTCAGCGCGCCCTACCCTCCGTGCAGCGCCAGAACGGGTACTCTGCCCGGCTAGGACCAGGGCCAAGCCTGGTCCGCCCTGAGCCGGCGCTCGACCTCCGCGAAGATCACTGGCCATGCCCTTCCCACTGCATGGCGGTTGTCGGGCGCGACCAGACCGTCTCGGAACTCGACCGGGTCAGCTCCACCCTGCGCTTTCTCAGTGGCGACAGCGCCGAGGGCAGTGGCGAGTCCCGAGCAATCCGGCGGGTCTGGGTGCACCCGAGGCCAGTAAAGCCTAATCTGATCTCGGACCTCCATGAATTCTCGTATCAGCATTAATACGACGACGAGGACGCCGATGAGGTTCAGCCAGCGGCGATCAAACACCCGAACGATTATGTCGGTTAGTGCGAACAGCAGCGCCAAATAACCGAGTGAGACCATGCTTTCCAGGCCCAACTCGCTGCCGTCGCTTCCCTGCAGGCGAAAGAACATCGGCGCAGCTATCGACAAGATGACGCCAAGGAAAAGCAGCTCAAGCCCTAGGCTGCGCGGCTGTATGCCAGCCGGATGGAAGGCGGACAGCACACTCCAGGCCGCCAGGCCCAATGAGCCGACCGTCAAGGCCACGGCGCGACTCGACTCGAACAGGCCGAGCATGGCCGTGTGCTCGTCGGGCTCGCGCGGCTGCTGCATTCGCCACTTCGTCTTAATAGCTGCTATGGGATGACCTCCGCTGTGTGGCAAGCAACGAAGGAGGAATCCTCCGATGAGAACCACGCGAAGAGCAAAAGCGATTAGCAGCCCGCACCAGTAAAAGTATGGTGCGGCAGTGGTAGACCAGGCATACCAGGGTGATTCCACGTTAGCAGGGCCCTTTACCAGCATGGGTCAGGAGGATGACCTCGGCAAAGACCGCTCTTACTCAGGCATCCGTGCTCACATATTTTCGTTGCCATCGCCAGATCTACTGTGGGTGGATCGGTCTGTAGAAGCTGCGCTTGGCGCCAGCGCGCTGGCGCATCGACCCGCAGGTCCTCGATGATGGTGGCCTGGTCCGGAGCGACGTAGTCAACATTCGCCACAGCCTCTTGCAAGGCGGCCACCGAGTCAGCAAAGCTATCCGCTGCGGCGTCAGATTCGCCAAGCCACGTTCGAACGAGTCCTACCCGCTCGTGACCGATTGCTCGGGTGAGAGCGACACTAACGGCCTGGTCACCTACCGTTTCCCGACCCGACAGCGGCGTACTAGTCACAATCTCGATGGACTGCACGTAACGCTCACGAGCGTCGTGGAGCCGACCTTCCTGGGCGAGCATGTCACCTTGCAAGATCAGTTCGCGAGCGAAACGAGAATTCACGCGACAAACACCTCCCGGCACCGCAGGCCGCCAGTATGCTACAGCGCCCCCGTTCGGTGGAGCGTTGGTCCGCTGATCCATTTGCCGGCTCGAAGGCGATGACAGCCCGGTCGACTCCGGCTGGCCACCCATACGCTTGGCCAGTGGGCTTCCCCGAGGCTGAGGTCGTGGTCGCGGCCGAGTTGGCGCTGTTCCTTCGGCGCGGCCAGCGGCCGGACAGCGTGCGGGTGCGCTGCGACGGCGTCTCCTCGCTTGGCCACGTCGTGGAGTCGCTCGGCGTACCGCTGACCGAGGTCGGCGGCCTGATCGTCAACGGAGCCCGAGCCGGAACGGTTTACCGACCCGGCGACGCTTTGGCTGGGTGCGTACGTGCGCGGCGCGGGCCCGGAGCGTCAGTTCGCCGACATACTGGGCAGGTTCGCCCCGCCGCTTGCCCCATGGAGCCGGTGCACGGCCTGCAACGGCCTGTTGTGCGCGGTTCGCAAGACCGAGGTGGAGCCTGTGCTGCAGCCTGGCACCAGGCGCACCTACGACGCCTTCGCGCGCTGTGGCAGCTGCCAGAAGGTCTACTGGCGCGGAGCCCATTTCGGCCGGTTGGACGCGATCGTGCAGGCCGCCCTCCTGGCGACTGGAGCGCCGTGACCAGCGCCGGGCCCGCCTGACCAGGCCCGGACGACCTTTAACACGGGCAGGGCGCTGCCCGAGATGACTTCTCAAGGCGCCGCGCCGGGGATAACGTCGGCTGCTCGTTCTCTCGCCTGGCGTAGTCGCTGCACCGCAGTCTCGAGCGCGCGGGCCGCTGCATCGAGACGCCGCTCGGCTTTGCTGCACTCGCGGGCCAGCCGAGCTTCGTCAGCTTCGGCTTCGCTCAGCTCGCGTCTGGCGTTGTCGATCCGGCGCCGAGCGAGCTGTCGCTCATCGCTCAGCCCCGCCGACGTCCTCTCGGCGTCCGCCAACGCCGCCGCTGCGGCGTCGGCGCCCGCCTCGGCCTCGCGCACGCTCCGGTCGGCTTCTTCCCGGCGGCGTGCGGCACCGGTCGCAGGTCGCGGCGGGCGAGCCCGCGAGGCCGTTCTCGACCGTGCTGATCGTGCCGAGGCCGCGGGCGGCTCCCTCTCGCCCAGCCCCGCGTATGCCAGTCCCCTCGTCAGTCGCCCCGACTGAACGGCGGCTCGCGCCTGTGGGTCGGCCAGCGCAGCCTCCAACGTCGCCTTGACCTCGCCCAGGATCGCGGCACTAGCAGGCAGCCGTGCCGTCGCGGCTAGCCGACTCGCCATCGGCAGGAGGTCGGCGATGACCTGGCGGCGCTGGCCAGAAAGCTCGCGGAGGCGATCTCCGGCGAGTGACCGCTGTGCGACGTGCAGCGCATCGCCGATCTCGAAGAGTCGCTTCATCTCATCGGCCGCATCTCGGACCAGCAGGTTTACCAGCCAGGCGCTGGCCGTGGGCCGTGTGAGCTTCTTGATCTGCTCGGACACGTCCCGTTGGCCCTCGGCGCGCATCTGGCGGGCCCGCGCGTCACGCGCCGCCGTGAACTCCGCCGGGGCTAGCGAGTAAAGCTCATCGGCCACGTCGGTAAGGCTCTGCGGCTGCACGATTCGTGATGGTAGTACCGGTCGGTGGAAGGGTTGTTTCCGCATGCCTGACGTCAGTTTGCCGCTTTGGGGCACGGGTAACGACATGACACGGGGGTCGGCGCCCAAGCGCTGGCTGGACGTTTCCGGTGTCCAAGGGGGGGACATGGCAACTCTCACCGCATGGGAATTTCCCACGCCGCACGGTGCTGACGACGCGCTCATGAGACTGGAGAAGCTGCAGACCCAGGCGCTCATCCAGGTGCACGACGCCGCCGTCGTCAGCTGGGAGGTTGGAAAGAAGAAGCCGAAGACCCGTGAGCTGCACGACACCACCAAGATCGGAGCTCTCGGCGGCGGCTTCTGGGGACTGTTGTTCGGGCTGATCTTCTTCGTCCCGATCATCGGCCTGGCCATCGGAGCCGGCATGGGCGCGCTGCTCGGCTCGCTGCGGGACGTCGGTATCAGCGACCAGTTCATCAGTGCCGTCCGGGAGAAGGTCGTACCGGGTACCTCGGCGCTGTTCCTGCTGAGCTCCAACGCCGTCTTCGACCGGGTGGCCGAAGAGTTCAAGGACACCGACGCCGAGCTGATCAGCACGAACCTGTCGGAGGAGCAGGAGGCCCAGCTGCGCGAGGCGTTCGGGCAGGAGGACTGAGAGCGGTCTGGCCTTGGCCGTCACGGCCCGGCCGAGGAGTGAGGTCACCGCCCGGTGAGTGCCGCCGCGGCAGCCTCCTCGTCCCGCTCGGGTGGCCTGTCGGTAGCGACGAGCCTGGTCGTGATGTGGCTGACCAGCCGGCGCAGCTCCGGGTGCTTGTCCGGGTCCCAGCCCGATGCGAGTCGGTCGATGCCCGCTTCCCGCGCCGCCGCCAAGCGGGCGGCCGCCTGCTCGCCGGCCGGGGTCAGCGCGACCGTCGCGCCGTCGTCGGCCGCACTCCCGGCCCCGGGAGCCACGACAACGTAGCCCGACTGGAGCAGGTCGGCCATCCGGTCGCTCAGGTCGGCGCTCGAGATGCCGAGCCGCCGGGCCAGGTCGCGCTCGGTGATCGGGGCATGGTCGGCGATGCGGTACAGCAGCCAGCACGCCCGGGGCACGACCTGCAGGCCGGCCGCCGTTGCCAGGTTCCGATAGACCTCGGCCCGGCGCTCGCGGCCGAACAGCGT
>JASHSO010000458.1 GCA_030038715.1 Streptosporangiaceae bacterium | reverse complement strand
GTCGCGCTGGATGCCGGTGGCCCTGGCGACCGCGGCGCCGGGCAGCGGCGGCACGTACACCTCGGGCTCGACCCTGGTGACGGCGACCTCGGCGACCTCGGCGATCTCGGCGGGGAGCGCGCCCCGCTCGATGAGGAACACATCCGAAGCGAATCGTGCGCCCTCGTGCACCGCCGCCACGTTGGTGACCACGCCGGAGACCTGGACTGGCGGTTGGCCCGGAAGCTGTCGCCGAGTCACGACGACATCGTCGAGCTGCAGGTACTGCTCCGGGCTGATCGCCACCGAGAACCGCAGCGGCGTGGCCGCCACCGTTCCGATCACCAGCCCTACCGCATCCTTGCCTGGCAGCTGGCCGTTCCCCAACGCAGGGCTCTCCGTCACCTGATCCTCCACGCCAGCCAGCGTAGAGGTTGCCGGCGTGCCGTGAGTCACAACGCCAGCCCGCTCCCGGAGTGCTCAGCTTTGCGCGCTTTCGTGTCGGGACTGGTACTAGTCCGGCTCGGATCCGATCCAGCCCGCCTCGCTGGCATCCGCCGCCTCGCTGGCATCGTCCACGGCGCTGTGCTCCAGCGCGCCGTCCTCGCGATAGTCGCTAACGATGTCGACCGCCACGGTCTGCGGCCGGAAGCTTGGGTCGAGGCGTAGCAGCGCGAGCGGCAGAAGGTGCTCGGCCTGATCGGCGACATGAACACTAACCGGTTCACGATCTTTCGCTCGCTGACGCTGCTGCGCCAGCTCAGCCTGCACGCTGGGCTGGTCGATCCGTCATGCGAGGACGTGCCGTGCGCCAAGATCGACGCGCTGCTCAGCCAGCTCTCCCAGGTGGTCGGCGGCGGGCACCGGGCGCTGGTGTTCAGCCAGTTCACTGGGTTCCTCGCCAGGGTGCGGTCGCGGCTGGAGGATGTCGGCATCGAGTACTGCTACCTGGACGGCTCGACCAGGGACCGCCCGGCCGTGCTGGCGCGGTTCAAGGCGGGCGCGGCACCGGTGTTCCTGATCAGCCTGAAGGCCGGCGGGTTCGGGCTGAACCTGACCGAGGCGGACTACTGCTTCCTGCTCGACCCGTGGTGGAACCCGGCGACCGAGGCCCAGGCGGTCGACCGCACGCACCGGATCGGCCAGACGCGCAATGTCGTGGTGTACCGGCTCATCTCGAAGTACACGATCGAAGAGAAGGTCATGGCGCTGAAGGCCCGCAAGTCGGAGCTGTTCGCCAGCGTCATGGACAGCGGGAGTGTGTTCAGTGGCGCGCTGAATGCCGACGACATACGCGGCTTGATTGCTTAGCCAGACGTGGAGCTGCCCGGGCCTAGCCGGTCACTCAGAGCACGAGATGATCTTCCCGCTAAGGTTAATATTATGCTACTCTAAGCGGTATAGAGTTGCTCAGATAGTCCATAGGATCAGGCTTTGCCGATTTCCAAGACGCCCCTTGCCGTATCGCATGCCATCCGGCGTATCGGAGCGGACCTAGCGACGTGGCGTCGGCTTCGGCTGCTGACGGCGGCGCAGGTAGCCGACCGGGCCGGAGTCTCCAGACACACGGTCATGCGGATCGAAAGCGGCGAGGGCGCCAGCCTGGAGAGCGTGCTGCGCGTTTCGCGCGCGCTGGGCGTGCTCGACCAGCTTGCGTCTGCCGTCGATCCTTACGCGACCGACGTCGGTCGGCTTCGTGCCGAGGAAGCACTTCCGCGGCGCATCCGGCAGCCGCGGCGGGACGGTATGCCATGAGTACCGATGTCGAGGTTGTCGTGGCCGTCGGTGAGCGTAACGTGCTCGCCGGTCGGCTGTACCCGCACCAGCGCAGAGGCGTTGAGTCAGCGAGCTTCATCTATGCGGACAGATATCTGGCCAACTCGGCCAGCTATGCGCTCGATCCGAAGTAGTCAAGGCGGTCGAAGCCTGGCGCAGCGTGGCTAGGTCCCAGGGGCTGACCAGGCACGACCTGGAGGCGATGGCACCCGCCTTCGAGCATCGGGAAGCCGAGCGTGCCCGGGACCTGACGAGGTCTCGCTAACCGGAGTCGGCGCCGAACCCAGGAGCGCCGGCCCGCGTCCGGCACACCTCCGCCGCGTTCGGCGCGGGCCTGTGCCGGGATTCGTCACGACGTCTCCACCGCGATCATCCACACCCGATACCTCGACTGGCACCGGCAGATTCGGGCCGCCGGTCACGTGCGTGAGTCCCACGCGTGGCAGAGGGCGTTGGCGAGGAGCATCTGGCGCGGGGTTTGGCAGCAGACGCGGACCAGGTCCGGGCTGGCGACGATGATGGCAAGCGCCTTGGCACGGGACGTCGCGACGTTCAGTCGGTGCAGGTCGTAGAGGAACTCCATGCCGCGGGGCGCGTCGTCGGCTGAGGACGTGGCCATCGAGTAGATGACGACTGGGGCTTCGCGGCCCTGGAACTTGTCGACGGTGCCGACCTGCAGGCGAGGGAGACCGGCAGAGGCAGCCGCAGACTGGACTGCGCGGATCTGCGCGTTGTATGGCGTCACGATCATGATCTGCTCGACGCCGATCGGCTGCAGGTCGCCGTCGCGGTCGCGCCACGGCCGGCCGAGAAAGTCGCGGACTAGGTCCGCTACCACGGCGGCTTCCTCGGGAGAGGAGTTCGAGTTGCCCTCGTGTGGCACCTCGACGACGCGCAGGCCTGCGCCAGAGAGGGGAGGTTCGCCGAGGATCTCCTGGAGTTGCAGGCCGTCGACACCGGCGAGCTTGCCGTCGTAGAACGTCTCGGATGTGAACCGGCACAGCTTCGGGTGCATCCGCCATGTCTTGTCGATGAGCAGGCCCGCGTCGGGCGGCATCGTGGCGCGTTCGCCGAGAATGTGCTCCAGCGCGGAGACACCGGAGCCGGGTGGGTGGGCGGCCTGACTCGGCTGGGCAAGTTGCTGTGGGTCGCCGAGCAGAACCAGATTGCGCGCTGCACCTGCCACGGCTATGACGTCAGCCAGCGACATCTGGCCCGCTTCGTCAACGAAGAGCGTGTCCACACTGTTCTGGAGGTCGGGGCGGGACCACATCCAGGTTGTGCCCGCTGCGATGTCCAGGTCGCCGTTGGCAAGGCCATCGACCAGCTTCGGGTAGTCCAAGCGGGCTGCGTCTGGGTGCCGGAACGGGTTGTCGCGGTCCGTCTTCTGACCGACCCGGGGCACCGCGGCCGGGCCGGCGGCAGCGCGCTGGAACACCGCATCGATCAGGTTGCAGATGACTGCGTGGGACAGGGCGGTGATGCCGACGGTCTGGCCCGCTGCGATCAGGGCGAGGATCTGCTCGGCGCCGGTGTAGGTCTTGCCGGTACCCGGAGGTCCCTGGATCGGCAGGTACGAGGTCTGCAGCGACAGAGCGAGGCGAACGGCCGCGTCCTGCGCTGACTCATCGGCACGGCGGAGCGGCAGTGTTCGCGCGGGAAGGCTGGGTCCGGCCACGGACGGCCGCGAGCGCAGCAGCAGCGCGGTCGCGGCGTCGAGTCCGCTGAGACCATCCGCCAGGACCCGCGAGCCGAGGTCGCGCATCCGCTCGGCTTGCAGCCGGGTACCGGGCGGGCCGCCTTGCACCAGCGCGGCCGGCAGCGGCCCGTCGTAGTCACGACCGACCTTCAATACGATCTCGCCGCGCGCGTCATCGACGTCCCAGACCTCGAACGCTCGGTCGGTGATCGGGTCGTGCCCGGTCGCACCGGCGCCGAACTTGTGCTCCTGCGGCGGGAAGGAGAGCCGCCACAGCAGCGACTTCTTCTCGGGCCCGACGACCACGCCGCCCGACAGCAAGCCCAGCGCGTCCGGCTCGTCCACGAGATCGGCGGACGACAGCGTCCGGACGTAGAAGTAGCGCCACCAGGCGGGCTTGTTCTCCCGCCGGTGCCACTCCAGCAGGTCGGCGAGCAGAGCCCGCGCCGACTGCCCGGGAGTTCGCTCGGCCGGCTGAGCAGGTACGGACGACAGCAACGCGGAGCGCAGCTGCGCCACCTCCGAGTCCGCGTGGTCGCCCTCGGGCTCGGCGACCTCAGGGCGCGGGAGTTCCGCCAGACCGAGGCCGAGCCGAGAAGCCAGGGCCGGACGGAGCGACTCCAGCCAGTCCCGCAGCGCCAGCGTGGCCCGGCAGTCGTCCTCGTTGTAGCCCGCGACAACCTCCCGGAGCGCGACTTCATCAGCACCGGACCCGCAGTCGAGCGCGGCCTCGAACGACACCAGCGCCGCCGTCGCATCTCGCAACGGCACGCCGCGCGAATACCCGCACAACGGCTCGAGCCGCTTGATCGAGTACGACTCCACCCCGGCCTGCAGCCCCTGCCGCAGCACCCGGTACAGGTCGACGAACACGCCGAGCCGGAACAGCTCGTCCACCTCGTCCTCGCGTGTCGCGAACCGGCCCATCAGCCGCCCGACTGCCTCCTGCCGCGTCTCGTGCAGCTCGCTCAGGTGATCCACAGACGTTGGCTCGTAGTGGTTGTAGTGGTACACATGCAGCCACGGCCGCGCCCCCCGCCGCGCCGTGATGAAGTCGATCAGGCCCTCGAACGCCCTCTTCTCGCCGGCCCGGTCGAACGCCCAGAACTGCCGGTAGGCCGGCGCGCCGTCCGCGCCGACATCCGCGGTGTCCACGATCCCGAACAGGTACTGCAGCCCGAACTCGCGCTGATCCTCGGAGTAGTACCGCGCGCCCTCGATGTCGAAGAACAGGTCACCGGCCACGGGCGCCGGCAGCGCGAGCAGCCCGCGATTGCGCACGAGCTCGCCCTCAGGGTCACGGTCCGGCGCCAGCATCTCGTAGCCGATAACGCCGGCGTCCTCGCTGCGCACCTGCAGAACTGCTTGGGAACGGGCTCGTTCCAGCGACTCCCGGCTCGTTCCTCGCAGGACCGGGAGCGGGTCAAGGGCTGCGAACCCGCGCCGAGTCGAAACCCCGGCCTCCTTCAGCCGTCTGCGCTGCCCCTTTGCCATCCCGGCGACGAGCGACAGGTCGTCGTCGCCGCGCCGCCGCACCGCGCAGGCGTCGCTCCACCGGCAGATCGCGCAGTGCTCAACCGGTTCGGGGTAGGTGTCGGAGGGCGGGTTGTGGCCGCTGTCTGCCTCGATGAACTCGGTCAGCAGCCGCCGGGTCTGCCGCTCGTACGCGGCGAAGTCGGCGACCTTGAACGACACCAGCTCGCCGGTGCCGAGTGCCAGATGCAGCCAGCGAGGAGCCGCACCGCCCTGCAGGTCGCCCAGCAGCGCTGAGTAGAAGGCCGTCTGCGCCACGGCCCGGCCCTTGGCCGAACGCGCCAGCTTGGCATCGACAACCTCGTATCCCGGGCCGCCGTTCACGTCCGGCCGGGGCTCGCCGTCCGGCGCGTCGATCAGATCCGCGCGAACCAGGAAGTCGGGGTAGCCCAGCAGCGCAGGTTCGCCCTCCGCGGTCGCCGCGCGGGTCAGCACTCCCTGGTAGATCACGTCGACGCCGGAGGACAGCGCGGCGGCGGTGGCATCGGCCCCGCCGGCCCCGTTCCCCTCACCCGGAGAGATTTCGACGACCTGCAGTCCGCGCTCTCGGAAACCTTGCAGCACGCCCTTCTCGTGCGCCTCGCCGCGCTTGATGAGGTCCTCGAACCCCGCGTCGTACTCATGCGGCGGCCGAATGACCCCGCGGGCGCGGAGCAGGTCGAGCCGGGTCAGGTGCCGGCATGCCAGGAAGTTGGCGACGTCGCTCGCCGCCAGCCGGACCCGCTCCTCGATGATCCTCACGGGATGTGTCGCTTTCTCCTACGCCGAAGCACGCGCCGCTTTGCAGATCGCCACGTCACCTCACTGGTAGCGCACCACCTAAGGCAAGTATGTCCGCGACATCGGCACCGACCGTTGGGGCTCGGCACAAAGCGGTAGGGTGCCGGGTAATTGCGGCCCGACGGGCTTCCTGGCCAATCACCGAGGTGAATCTGGCCCGGAGATGCCCCCACCCGCACGGTCTTCGTGCTGCGTGGGGGCGGGTCCTTGGCGCTCATCCGGCGTTCGGCTGCGAGCCTGGCCGCGGTCGCGAACAACGGCAGCGTGGCTGAGTTGATGTTCGAGCAGGCACTGTTCGGGCCGACCGGGCGGCCCGGGCCAGCCGAGAAGCGCTCGTGGGACCGCAGCATCCCCGTGCTCGCCAACGACCTCGTCGAGGCCGG
>JASHSO010000457.1 GCA_030038715.1 Streptosporangiaceae bacterium | reverse complement strand
CAAGACGATTGGCGATCTTGACCAGTTGCTGGCGGATCTGCCCGGCATCGACCTGTACCGACTTCCTGACGCTGGCCTCACGCGCCAGCCACGGCAGGTGACCGCCCGCCGGGCGGGACGCCGCTCGGAGGCTTGGCGAGGAGCATGGGGGAGCTGGCTCGCGTGCAGCCTGCTGTGCTTCGTGATCTGGGCCATTTCCGGGTTTGGCTATCCATGGCCGCTGTGGGTCGCCGGGCCGTTGGGCGCGATCATGGTCGGTCGGTGGCTAACCGGGTCCCATCCGCATGGCGGAACCCACAACATCGGGCCCGGCGAGACCGGTCCGGGCCAGGGCCAGCTGCCCGGCGGTGACGACGACTTGCCAGGTCGGCCCGGGCGCTAGCGCGTGCCGCGGTCGGTTCGCGCCGCCGCCGACCGGGCTCGGAATATTCCGGGCAGCTCACTGGTTGATACTCGGCGGGTTCGGGCCCGGGTTCGCGTTGTTGGCCGCGGTGAAGTAGAATTTGCGGCGGCCCACAAGCTGCCGTCAGCGCACGGAGGTCTGCCGCGCGAAGCGGCTGAAGTCGGTCGGGCCATCCAAGCGGACTCCGCGCCAGTGAGCGCGCATGCGCGGGCCGGGCGGGCAGGATCTAGCCTCACCCACAAGCATGAGCTTGTCGGCGCGGGCAGGACTAAGAAGCACAGGACAAGAGCGAAGCGCGGAGGGCATGGCCAAGAAAGACGGCGCCATCGAGATCGAAGGAACGGTCGTGGAGTCACTCCCGAACGCCTTCTTCAGGGTGGAGCTGGACAACGGGCACAAGGTCCTGGCCCACATCAGCGGCAAGATGCGGATGCACTACATCCGGATTCTTCCCGATGACAGGGTCGTCGTGGAGCTGAGCCCCTACGACCTGAGTCGTGGGCGGATCGTCTACCGATATAAGTAAGCACGAGAACACCGCGCCCCAGCCGGGGCGCCACGGGAGAGACCACGCAGATGAAGGTCAAGCCGAGCGTCAAGAAGATCTGCAGCAAGTGCCGGATCATTCGCAGGCATGGCCGGGTCATGGTTATCTGCTCTGATCCGCGCCACAAGCAGCGTCAGGGCTGAGCGACCTGGTCCGGGGATCAGGCAGCGAGCCGACACCACCCACCGGACCGATCGGCACAACTACATCACAGCACGCACCGCGATCCGCGGCCTGGCCAGTGTCGGCCGCGGAGCACCCCCGGAGGAGGCCGGGGCCGCGTCCGGGCAGGGACGCGGGGCGGCGCGCAGGACCTCCGCTAAGCAAGAAGGGAACTGCCCGAGATGGCTCGTCTCGTCGGAGTGGACCTGCCGCGGGAGAAGCGGCTTGAGGTCGCGCTTACCTACATTTACGGCATAGGCCGCACCAGGGCGTTCGAGACGCTGAGCGCCACGGGCGTCAGCGGTGATACGCGGGTGCACCAGCTCAGTGACGACGACCTGGTCAGGCTGAGGGACTGGATCGAGGCCAACTACAAGGTCGAGGGTGACCTGCGCCGCGAGGTGCAGGCTGACATCCGCCGCAAAGTCGAAATCGGCTGCTACCAGGGCATCCGGCATCGCCGCGGACTACCTGTGCACGGCCAGCGCACGCAGACCAACGCCCGCACACGCAAGGGCAAGAAGAAGACAGTCGCCGGCAAGAAGAAGGCCGGCAAGAAGTAGTCCGCTGCACCGGACCGTGGCCGTCGGCCGGCACCGGTACTGCAGTTGGTCCGACCACCTCAGGAGCTGAAGAGCAGGATGCCTCCCAGGAGCCGTACCCCCGGCGTCAAGAAGGTTCGCCGGAAGGAACGCAAGAACATCGCGCACGGACATGCGCACATCAAGAGCACGTTCAACAACACGATCGTTTCGATCACCGATCCGGCTGGCAGCGTCATCTCGTGGGCGTCTTCCGGCCAGGTCGGCTTCAAGGGATCGCGGAAGTCCACGCCGTTCGCCGCCCAGATGGCCGCCGAGGCCGCAGCCCGACGGGCCATGGAGCACGGCATGCGCAAAGTCGACGTATTCGTGAAGGGCCCAGGCTCGGGCCGGGAGACCGCCATCAGGTCGCTACAGGCCACAGGCCTGGAGGTTGGCTCCATCCAGGATGTGACCCCGGTTCCGCACAACGGCTGCCGCCCGCCCAAGCGGCGGCGAGTCTGAGGGAGTAAGCAGCACACATGGCCCGATACACCGGTGCGGACTGCAAGCGTTGCCGCCGCGAGAAGACCAAGCTGTTCCTGAAGGGCGCCAAGTGCGACTCGCCCAAGTGCCCGATTGAGATCAGGCCCTACCCGCCCGGCGAGCACGGGCGCAACCGGCCCAAGGAGAGCGAGTACCTGCTTCAGGTCAGGGAGAAGCAGAAGGCCCGCCGGATCTACGGCGTCCTGGAGAAGCAGTTCGGCAACTACTACGAGGAAGCCGCCCGCAGGCGCGGCATGACGGGCGAGACTCTCCTGCAGATCCTGGAGAGCCGCCTCGACAACGTGGTCTACCGGGCCGGATTCGCCAAGAGCCGGGACATGGCCCGCCAGCTAGTCAGCCACGGACACGTCCTGGTCAACGGCAGGAAGGTCGACATTCCTTCGTACCGAGTCAGCGAGAACGACATCGTCGAGATAGCACCGAAGTCCTTCGAGCTGACGCCGTTCATCGTGGCCAGGGCTGAGGCAGGCGAACGGACGCCACCAGCCTGGATGGAAGTCATCCCGGACAAGATGCGCGTGCTCGTGCACAGCCTGCCGGTACGAGCCCAGATCGACACCCTGGTATCCGAGCAGCTCATCGTCGAGTACTACTCCAAGTAACCCGGCCGGAGAGCGCTCCGTGCAGGAGACGGTCGGGCGGAAGGACGGCCACGAACGCCGGTGCAGGTGCCGGCTGCCGTAGTCGGCGGAACATCCGCCGACGATAGACGCGCCTGTCATATAGCGGGCAGCGCGGAAAGGACAGTGTCATGCTCATCGCCCAGCGCCCAGGTCTCACCGAGGAGCAAGTAGACGAGTTCCGGTCCAGGTTCGTCATCGAGCCGCTGGAACCAGGTTTTGGCTACACGATCGGAAACTCGCTGCGCCGCACGCTGTTGTCGTCCATACCTGGTGCAGCGGTCACCAGCATCAGGATCGAGGGCGTCCTGCACGAGTTCTCGACGGTTCCGGGCGTCACCGAGGACGTCACCGACATCATCCTGAACCTCAAGGAGCTCGTGGTTTCCTCTGAGCACGACGAGCCCATGCACATGTACCTGCGTAAGCAGGGTCCCGGCAAGGTCACTGCCGCGGACATCGCGCCTCCGGCCGGCTTGGAGGTGCACAACCCTGACCTGCACATCGCCACCCTCAACGGCAAGGGCAAGCTGGAGATGGAGCTGACCGTCGAGCGCGGCCGCGGCTACGTCTCGGCGGCCCAGAACAAGCAGCCGGGCCAGGAAATCGGCCGCGTTCCGATCGACTCGATCTACTCACCGGTGCTGCGCGTTACCTACAAGGTCGAGGCGACCCGAGTGGAGCAGCGGACCGACTTCGACAGGCTGATCCTGGACGTTGAGACCAAGCCATGCCTGCGGCCGAGGGATGCTGTGGCAAGCGCCGGCAAGACGCTGGTCGAGCTGTTCGGTCTGGCCAGGGAGCTGAACGTGGATGCCGAGGGCATCGACATCGGCCCGTCTCCGACCGACGCCGCGCTCGCAGCCGACCTGGCGCTGCTGATCGAGGAGCTGAACCTGACGGTGCGCTCCTACAACTGCTTCAAGCGTGAGGGAATCCACACGGTCGGCGAACTGGTGGCCCGCAGCGAGCAGGATCTGCTCGATATCCGCAACTTCGGCGCGAAGTCCATCGAAGAGGTCAAGCAGAAGCTTGCCGACATGGGACTGACGCTCAAGGACTCGCCGCCCGGCTTCGACCCCGGTACGGCCGCCGACAGCTACGGCGCAGACGACGAGGACGACTACGTCGAAACAGAGCAATACTGACCGGCTCGATGTCGGTCGGCACTGAACCGAGGAGATCCTTCGATGCCCACGCCCACCAAGGGCCACCGGCTGGGCGGCAGCCCGGCCCATCAGCGCCACATGATGGCGAACCTGGCTGCGGCGCTCTTCGAGCACGGCAAGATCACCACGACCGAGGCGCGGGCTCGCAGGCTGCGCCCGTTCGCCGAGCGGCTGATCACGTTCGCCAAGCGAGGCGACCTGCACGCGCGGCGGCAAGTGCTGTCGGTCGTCACGGACAAGGCCGTGGTGCACACGCTGTTCGCCGAGATCGGGCCGAGCTTCGCCGAGCGAGACGGCGGCTACACGCGGATCACCAAGGTCGGGCCGCGCAAGGGCGATAACGCCGCGCTCGCCGTCATCGAGCTGGTACGGGAGGAGGCCGACGCCAAGCCACGTCGGCGCAGGGCGCGGCGGGTGCCAACGACGGCGAGGCCGGCCCGTGGCACGGCAGCGGCGACAGCGGTCGGCGCGGAGGAGGCCGCCGAGGGGCTGGAAGCCACGGACGAGGCCGCAGTTGCCGACGGGACTGCGGTTGCGAGTGACGAGGCCGACGAGCCTGACGAGGCCGACGAGGCCGACGAGGCCGACGAGCCTGACGAGGCCGACGAGCCTGACGAGGCCGATGTGACAGACGAGGTTGAGGCCGAGGACTCCCCGGCCGACCTGGACGACGCAGCCGAGCAGGCCGCCGACGAGTAAAGCGGAGGCAGCGTGCGGGCCCGGTCAGCC
>JASHSO010000004.1 GCA_030038715.1 Streptosporangiaceae bacterium | reverse complement strand
TCATGTCGAACGGCGGCCAGTTCGCGGACGCCATGCGTGCGCACGGGGTGGCCTCCAAGCAGGAGATCGCCGAGCGGTCCGCCGAGGTGCTGAGGATGGTCGGCATCGACCCGCAGCACTTGCGCAGCTACCCGCATCAGCTTTCAGGCGGCATGCGGCAGCGTTCCATGATCGCGATGGCGTTGCTGTTCACACCGGATCTGGTGATCATGGACGAGCCCACGTCGGCGCTCGACGTGGTCGCGCAGCGGTCGCTGATGGTTCAGATCAAGGTATTGCAGCGCGAGCTCGGCTTCGCCGTCATCTTCGTGACCCACGACATGTCGCTGGTCAGCCACTTCTCCGACCGGCTGATGGTGATGTACGCGGGTCAGGTCGCCGAGCTCGGCGCCACCCGCCGGGTGTTTGACCGTCCGCTGCACCCTTACAGCACGGGCCTGCTCGAGGCGTTCCCGACCGTCCGAGGGCCTAAGGTGCCGCTGACGGGCATCCCCGGCAGCCCGCCCGATCTGGCCCGCCCTCCGTCCGGCTGCCGGTTCGCGCCGCGCTGCCCGATCGCGGAGGAACGCTGCCAGGACGGGCCGGTCGAGCTCTTCACGGTCCATGACGTCCTCGTACGCTGCATTAAGCATGGGAACGGGGTGGCCCCGCGTGACTGACCCCCAGCCGCTGCTGCGCACCGAGCGACTGTCGAAACAGTTCCGGATCGGTGGCGGCCTGGCCCGCAAGACACTGCATGCCGTGGATGACGTGAGCCTGGAAATCGGCCACCGCGAGATCGTCGCGCTGGCCGGGGAGAGCGGCAGCGGAAAGTCGACGATCGCCCGCTTGCTGGCCAGAATCCACCAGCCCAGCTCCGGCGAGATCTACTTCGACGGGCGCCCGTTGTCCGGCGTGCGGTCTCGGAAGGACGTGCTGGCCTACCGCGCCGACGTGCCGATGGTTTTCCAGGACCCGTTCAGCTCGATCAACCCGGTGTTCCGTGTCTCGCACGGCGTGCTGCGCAGCCTCAAGCTGCACCGGCCCGAGCTGTCCAAAGCTCAGCGCATGGCCGAGGCCCTGCGGGTCTTCGAGATCGTCGGGCTGACCCCGGCTGCCGACGTGCTGAACCGCTTCCCGCACGAGCTGTCCGGCGGCCAACGACAGCGGGTCGGCTTCGCCCAGGCGCTGGCGATGCGGCCCAAGCTGATCCTGGCCGACGAGCCGGTCTCGATGCTGGACGTGTCGATCAGGATCGGGCTACTGAACCTGATGGCCGATCTTCGGGACTCGCAGGGCGTCTCGATCCTGTACATCACCCACGACATAGCCAGCGCGCGGTACGTGGCCGACCGCCTGATCGTGATGTATGCCGGGCAGATCGCCGAGTCCGGGCCGGTCGAGGAGGTGCTGGCCAGCCCGCGGCACCCCTACACCCAGCTGCTGCTGTCCGCGGTGCCCGACCCGAGTACCGACTTCGCCGCCGGCGCGAGCGCGGACACCGGCGAGCCGCCAAGGGTGATCGACCCGACTCCCGGCTGCCGGTTCCGCTGGCGCTGCCCGGTCGCTGTCGACGCGTGCAATTCGGTCACGCCCGTGCTGGTTGAGCTGTCGCCCGGGCACGATGCGGCCTGTCACGTCGCGCAATCCGGTGTCGTGCTAGCCCAGGGTACGGCCCCCGTAGCCCCCGCCGGGCCGGCCCGGGAGACAACCCCCGGAACCCCCAACAGGTAAGGGCATTCTCGATGAAACTCGCTGTCGTCGGCGGTGGCTCCACCTACACCCCGGAACTCGTCGACGGTATCGCCAGGCTGACCGGGGATATCAAGGTCACCGAGTTGGTGCTGGCCGATCCGGACGCTTCGCGGCTGTCGGTGGTCGGCCCGTTCTGCGCGCGGGTCTTGGCCAGGTACGGGCACCCGGCCGCGCTGTCGTGGACCGCTGACCTGGACGCCGCGGTGGACGGGGCTGCTGCGGTGCTCCTCCAGCTTCGGGTCGGCGGGCAGGCGACAAGGGACCGAGACGAGACGTGGCCGCTGGAGTGCGGCTGCATCGGGCAGGAGACAACCGGGGCGGGCGGTTTTGCCAAGGCGCTGCGCACCGTTCCCGTGGTGCTCGATGTCGCCGCGCGGGTCCGGGAGATGGCGGCGCCGGATGCCTGGATCATCGATTTCACCAACCCGGTAGGGATCGTCACCCGGGCCCTGCTGGACGCCGGGCACCGGGCCCTCGGCCTGTGCAACGTGGCGATCGGGTACCAGCGGCTGTTCGCCTCGCTGCTCGGCGTCGCACCAGAGCTTGTGCACCTGGACCACGTCGGGCTGAACCACCTGACCTGGGAGCGGGCAGCACTGGTCGACGGGGCCGACGTGCTCCCCTCCCTGCTGTCTGGCTTCGGCACCGAGATCGCCGCGCATACCGGGCAGCCGCTGGCCGTCACGCTGGCCACTGGCGCGGTGCCGTCCTACTACCTGCGCTATTACTGGGCGCACGACCTGGTGGTAGCCGAGGAGAGCGGCCAGCCGACCCGGGCCCAGGCGGTCGCCGAGATCGAGCGGCAGCTGCTGTCGTTGTACGCCGGCCCGTCGCTTGACACCAAACCGGAGCTGCTGTCGCACCGGGGCGGGGCGTTCTACTCCGAGGCCGCGGTGGCCCTGCTGGCCTCGCTGGTGACCGACGCGGGAGACCGCCAGGTGGTGAACATGCGCAATAACGGAACGCTGCCGTTCCTGGCCGACGAGGCGGTGATCGAGGTACCGGCGGTGATTTCCTCGTCGGGCGCCGCTCCTGTTCCCGTTGCACCGGTCTCGCCGCTGATGAGCGGGCTGATCGCGCACGTCTCGGCGTACGAGCAACTGGCGGTCGAGGCTGCGCTGCGCGGTGGCCGGGACCGGGTCTTCGCCGCACTCCTCGCGCACCCGCTGGTCGGTCAGTTCGACCTGGCAGAGCGGCTGACCGACCGGCTGCTGGCCGAGAACGCCCAGTTCCTGCCGTGGGCCGGAGCCGGTGCCTGACGCGATCACTGGCGCCGCGGTCCTGGCGATCGACGGCGGCAACTCCAAGACCGACGCCGCGCTGGTCGCGGCCGACGGCTCGGTGCTGGCCACGGCCCGCGGGCCGGGCTCCAACCACCAGGTAGTTGGCGCCGACCGGGCAGCCGAAGTGCTGGCCGGCGTCGTCAGCCAGGCCGCCGCCAACGTGGCCGGCGCGGCTGCCAGCGGCCGCGTAGCCGCGCACACCTCGGCCTGCCTGGCCGGCGCCGACCTGCCCGAGGAGGAAGCCGACTTGGGCGCGCTGGTGCAGTCCATGGGCTGGTCGGTCACCAGCTCCGTGGTCAACGACACGTTCGCGGTGCTCCGGGCCGGTCTCGACGACGCTGCCACGCCGCACTGGGGCATCGGCGTGGTGTGCGGCGCAGGCATCAACTGCGTGGGCGTGGCACCCGGTGGAGAGACGACCCGGTTCCTGTCACTCGGTCGGATCAGCGGCGACTGGGGAGGCGGCGGCGATCTCGGCCCCGAGGCCCTGTGGTGGGCGGTCCGGGCCGAGGACGGCCGCGGGCCGCAGACCGAACTCCGCAGCGCGGTGCCCGCCCACTACGGCGTCAGGCTGGTCGAGGACGTGGTGATCGGCCTGCACCTAGGCAAGATCGGCTATGACCGGCTGCACGAACTGGTGCCCGTCCTGTTCTCGGTTGCCTCCGCCGGCGACAGGGTAGCTCGCGCGGTTGTAGCGCGGCAGGCCGACGAGATCTGCCTGATGGCGACCGTTGCGGCCAGCAGGCTCGGGCTCACCACTGCTGGTACCTCCACCGCTGGCCCGCCGCTGCGGGTTGTGCTCGGCGGCAGTGTCCTTGCAGCCCGCGACCCCGTGCTGACCCGTGCGATCACCGACCGGCTCGCAGCCAGATTGCCAGGCGCTGATGCCCGGATCGTGGACGCGCCGCCGGTAGCCGGAGCGGCACTGCTCGGGCTCGACCACGTCGGGGCGCCAGCCAGCGCCGCGGCCCGGCTGCGCGGCCACTTCCGCGCATCGCTGCAGGCCTAGACTGGCCCGGTGGAATTCGCCGATGTGATCTCCAAACGCAAGATGGTGCGCGCCTACACCACCGAGCCGGTCGATCCGGCGGCGGTGCAGCGAATACTGGCAGCGGCCAACAAGGCACCGTCGGCCGGTTTCAGCCAGGGCTATGCGCTGCTCGCCCTGGAGGGACCCGAGCAGCTCGGCCCGTTCTGGCAGTTGCTGTCGAGCTACCACGGGGCCGAGGAGAACGCGGGACCGTCCTTCGACCCGGTCACCAACGCGCCCGTGGTAATCGTGCCGCTGTCCTGCAAGGAGATCTACCTGGACCGGTATGCCCGGCCCGACAAAGGCTGGACCGACAGGGACGAGGCGCACTGGCCAGTGCCCTACTGGGATATCGACACCGGGTTCACTGCCCTGCTCATGCTGCTCGCGGCCGTCGACGAGGAACTCGGCGCGCTGTTCTTCGGCATACCGCCCGACCTCATCCCCCAGTTCAGGCAGATGTTCGGCGTGCCCGAGCGGTATCTGCCCATCGGCGCCGTCGCGATCGGACACCCCGATCCGGCAGCCGACAAGGGCGGCTCGGCCCGGGTGATCAGGCGCCGCTCGCTCGACGACCTGGTGCACCGCGGCCGCTGGTAGCGGCTTCGCGCACGGATCGCTCGGAGGCGCCCCGCCGGCTAGTTCCCGGCCAGCAGGTAGCACGCGATCGCCGCGGCCGAGGCAACATTGAGCGAGTCGATCCCCCCGCCCATCGGGATTCGCACGGCCTGGTCGGCCGACTCCAGCCAGCGCCGGGACAGCCCGTTCCCCTCGCCGCCAATCAACAGCGCCAGTTCGCCGTATGCGGTTACCTGGTCGATCGGCACAGCGGCAGAGTCCGGCGTCAGAGCCAGCACGCGGAAGCCGCGGCCGCGTAGCCAGCCAATGCCCGCGTGCCAGTCGGTCAGCCGGGCGTATGGCAGCGCGAGCACCGCGCCCATGGAAACCCGCACGGCCCGGCGGTACAGCGGGTCGGCACAGCGCGGCGCCAGCAGCACCGCATCGAACCCCAGAGCCGCCGCGCAGCGGAATATCGCCCCGACGTTAGCGTGATCCACGATGTCCTCGAGCACGACGACTCGCCTCGCGCCGTCCAGTACCTCCTCGGCCGTCTTCAACGGCAGCCGCTGCATGGACGCCAGCGCCCCGCGGTGCACCCGGTAACCGGTGAGCTGTTCGGCCGCCGCAGCGGACAGCACGTACAGGGGCGCGACGACCCGGGCTGCCACATCCGCGATCGTCGCCTCCTTGTCCTCGGCGACCAGCAAGGAGCGCACCGGGTAACCGGCACTGACCGCGCGCCGGATCACCTTCTCGCCCTCGGCGATGAACAGGCCCTGCGCCGCCTCCAGGCTCCGCCGCAGGTGCACGTCGGTCAGCTTGACGTAGTCAGCCAGCCGGCCATCGCCGGCATCGGCCACCAGCACGCGATCTGCCACCCCGCCCAGTCTGCCCCCGCGAGCGGCATCCGGCACCCAGCGGCATGGTCGGTCAGTATAAAAGCGGGCAAGTCAGCCGAACGGGCGAAGGAAGTCCGATAGAGTCATGCACCACCATCTGTGAGCAGACTGCGAACTGTGCGGCTCGCGGCTGGGCTATCGAAGGACGCGGACGTGGCACGACGGCCAGCGGCAGGAAGTGGCGGCC
>JASHSO010000456.1 GCA_030038715.1 Streptosporangiaceae bacterium | reverse complement strand
GTCAACTCGGTTGCGAGTAGCCGATTGACCAGGTTAAACGTGCGCTGAGCCTGCGCAGGGCCGACCGCAGTAGCGGTGACGGTGACATAGGGGTCGGAAAAGTCAGGGTATTCCAGGTTGTAGCTGTTGACGAGCTCGACGTCGTAGGACCCTGCGCCGCCCTCCTGCCGGATCTGCTGCTGAGCCTGCGGGCTCATCGCGTACAGCGCAATGGTGCCGCCGGCGTCGATCAGGGTGTCGCTGAGTGAGGCAAACGGGTTCGGGTAGTCCGTCGAGGTCGGTGCGGTGAACACGACGGTGCCGCTGTCCTGATACTGCGTCGGGGCCCGGTGCAGCGAGTAGCCCGCCCAGGCGGCGATGGCGACAACGATCAGGATCGCTGCGATGTGTCGGCGGACGAGAGCCGCCATCTCCTGCAGACTCACAAGCAGCGCCTGCCTTCCCCCGCTCCCGCTGGCTGCCGCCGTGGCGGTCGCGCCTGGCCCGCCCGAGTCGCTGCCCCGCAACGGCATGTGCGACCGCCAGGCACATCCTTCCCCGATATCGGCTGACGCTAGCATCGGCCTTTCACCCGCAATTGCCTGCCCCAGCCATCACTGTGAGTAGGGGCTCAGCGACAATTTGAATGCGCAGACCTACCTATGGGTAGGGATGCGCTGGAGCAACGATGGCCTTGGCGGGGGACGGGCTGAGTGCGGCAGCGCCTCGCGTGTCCGGGGGGAGTGTGTCTCGACAGTGAGGTGCACAGTATGGACTTGACCGAATCGGTGCGGGCGCTGCGCAGGCGGTGGTATGTCAGCCTGCCGCTGCTTCTTCTGACGCTAGGCGGTACAGCGGCGCTGGCAGTACGGGCGGGTCCCTACCAGGCCGAGTCACAGGTGGTGCTGCTGCCGTCGGCACAGACCGCCAAGCCCGCGGGCGGCAACCCGTACCTGAGCTTCGACGACTCGCTCACCCTGACAGCTGACTTGCTGCGCCGGGAGCTGACTGCGCCGCCGGTCGTCCATGCCCTGGCCGTCCGAGGCTACGGCAGCCCCTTCCAGGTGGTGGACGATCCGCTGACGGCTGGACCCGTTCTCGACATCACCGTGACTGGCAACAGCAAGAGCGCCGTAGAGCATACGCTTGCCGGAGTCACCAGCCAGGCAGCCAAGCAGCTGTCTGCCATGCAGGGCGGTCTGGCCCCCATTGACCGGATAAACGTGAAGACCGTCTCCTACCAGGGGCGCGCGGCGCTCGAGATCAGCAAGAAAGCCCGCACGCCCGTGGTCGTCCTGGGTCTCGGGCTCGTGCTGACGGTCGCCATCACGCTGATGCTGGACGCGGCGGTAACCGACCGTAGGCGGGCCGTGATAGCGGTCCGCTCGACGCGCCGCTATCCGGAGCGACACGCGGTCCCGGTCGAAGCCGACCCGCCGCTGCAACCCGAGCCTGAGGTTACCCGGGCGTCCGCCGATGCGACACGCCGCCGCACTGCGGCCCCGAAGCCCGCGCCCGAGGCCCCAGCCGCGCCCGATGTCAAGCCCGCCGACTCGGCTGAGCCCGCGGTCTCCACGGCGGAGCCCGGGCCCGCAGCGACCGAGCCGGAGGTCGCCAAGGCGGCGTCCGGCGAGTCCGGGCGCCGCAGGCCACGGTTAGCTGCCCGCCTTTCCGCCCAGGACTGATTCCGTCCAGGCCGCCAACGGACGACGACTCGGCGACCATTTGCCCGCCGGATTCGTCGCGGCTGGGAAGTCCGCGCAGCCCATGCCGGGACTTGCGGAGGTCAGCGGCTAAGGCCGCTGGCAGTCAGCTCGGCGTGGATGCCGCCGTCGGCCAGCGGCGTGGCCCTTGTCAGCCGCCACAGCGCGCCGGCGCAGCCCAGCATGAGGAATGTGATGCCGGAGATGATGTTGAAGGAGAACGCGTCGAGCGTCGCGAACGACACGGCGCACGCGGCCACCGCGGCCGCCACGCACTGAGCCAGGTCGCGCACCTCGGGGTCTGCGGACGCCCGGCGTGCACCCAATGCAGTCAGGAACCCGCCCGCGAAGAGCACGATCAGCGCGACCAGTCCGACAAACCCCGTCTCGATGAGCTGATGCAAGTACTGGTCGTCGGTAAAGAAAGTGGTCTGCGGGAAGAAGGTATTGAACCCGACGCCGAGCCATGGGTGCTGCGATATGAACGGCATTGCCGCCGAGAACGCTCCGGTGCGGGACGTGCTGCTGGTGTCCGAGCCGACCTGTGCGAACAGCTGCGCGAATGTGCCGATCAGGCCCGGCTTGGCCGCGTACATCATGACCGCGCCGCCCAGCCCGGCCAGGTAGGCGAGCCTGCGGTCGCGCCGTGGCCAGGTGGGGAGAAGCACGATAGCGACCGCGGCCAGTGCGGTGAATCCGGTCCGGGACACGGTCATGGGCAGCGCCGCGCTGATGAGCACCACCTGCAGCCAGCGGCGCAACCGGGCACCGGGCGGCGCGAAGCGGGCCCGGTTGACCGCGATCGGCAGCACCGCGGCCAGCACCGCGGCCAGCTCGATCGGGTCGAGCGCAGTCGCCGAAGGCCGGTTGAGCTGATCGCGGGACAGTAGGTCGACGAACGGTATCTGGTTGCTCAGGCCCGGGATCGAGATGTAGTTGGCGGCGTTCAGCCCGGTGGCGAACTGGATCACGCCGAGTCCCGACATGATCGTGGCGCCGATGACCACGCGGCCCAGCAGCTTCTTGAGCCGGTCTAGGTGCTCGGTGCCGTCGGCGATCAGCAACGCCACGCCGATCCAGCCGGCGGCCAGGATGACTCCGACGTCGGCGCCATCCTGCGTGATTGTGGTCAGCAGGTTGCGGTTGAGCGATATGTACGAAGCGAGGATCGAGCAGCCGAACAGGATGATCAGCACGCGCATTGGCTGACGGCCGCGGGCCGGGGCGAGCGCTGGGTGCAGCCAGCTGAGCAGGTACCAGGCCATCAGCACGACGGCGAAGATAGTAGCCGGCGAGCCCGCGCTGCCGAGCGGCGCGAAGACCAGCGGCGACGGGATGAGCATGAGCAGGAACACGTAGCAGCTCAGCAACGTGACGGCATCGGCTGCCTGGTGCTCGCGCTCGCCCGCCTGGGCCAGGTCCAGGACCTCAGTAGCCATTCGCCCCGCCTTCCGTCATTGCGGCAGCCGCCGGTCACGGCAGCCAAGCTGCGGCGGACGTACCGATGGCAACAGCAGGGCCTTGATGGCGAAGCCGGATTGCCGGTGACCGCGAATCAGCCAGGTTGCCTCGCTTGCGACGTGCAGCCAGTAGTAGCACCACGAGGCGAGTAGGCCGTTGCGGCGCCGGTACAGCCGCACCCGGTTCACGATCTGCATGGCGTGCGTCGCCGCCGTCTGGCCGGACTGGCCGCCGATGTGCACGGCGACCGAGGCTGGCTCGTAGCGCGTCAGCAGGCCCGCGTCGTGCGCGCGAAGCGAGATGTCCACCTCCTCGGAGTACAGGAAGTACGACTCGTCCCAGCCGCCGAGCGCGTCGAAGCAGTCACGGGACATCAGCTGGACCGCGCCCTGCGCCCAGTCGACCTGATGCCTGCGCCGGTAGGCGTCCGGCTCGTGGATGCGCTCGGCGAAGGCGGGGACTCTGGTGCGCTCGAGGCCCATGGCCCGCAGCAGCGTCGGGCGACGCCGCAGCGACGGTTCGAGCCGACCGGCGGGCGACCTGAGCTGGGGCACGACGATACCCGTCCGAGGTTGCCGCAGCGCGTTCAGCAGCGGTGGCAAAGACCGCGGGTAGAGCCGCACATCCGGATTCAGGATCAGGATGGCGTCAGCCGGGACAGCCTCGCGCACGCCGCGGTTGATCGCAGCCGCGTAGCCGACGTTCGCCGACCGAATGAGGCGGCAGTCGGCACGGGCGGCCAGCAGCGCCGCGGTGCCGTCGGCCGAGGCATTGTCGACGACGATGGTGTCCGCCGTCAGGCCATCCAGCGCCGCTGGCAGCGAGTCAAGCAGGTCACCCACGACATGCGCGCTGTTATAGGTGACGATGACGACATCGAGATCGGGCGATGGCGGCGGCATGGTCGGTCAGGCCTTCTTGCTCCGCACGAACTGCTCTATGTGGGCGAGGCTGCCGAAATGATCAGGGACGATCTCGCTGTCATCGATGGTGATGCCGTAGGTGGACTCCAGGAACTCGACCAGGCTCAGGATCCCGATTGAGTCCAGCGCGCCATCGCGGATCAGCTGTCGGTCGTCTGTCAGCTCATCGGCGTCCCCGTCCCAGCCGAGATCGTCGACGATGAACTGCCTGACCTCTTCAGCGACTCCAAGCACGATCTCCCCCTTGATCGAGAGTGGCCAGCTCCTGATAGTCGACCTTCCCCGTCGAAGTCCGGGGCAGCGCGGGGATGGCGCAGAACGACCACGGCACCATGTAGCTCGGCAGCATCCGGCGCGAGTAGGCCGTCAGCTCGGTCGGACCCATCCCGTCGCTGACGACGACATAAGCCGCGATCCGGTTCCCGAACATCTCGTCGGGGATCGCGACCACCGCGCATTCGGCGACCCCAGGGTGCTCGTTGAGCGCCGCCTCGATCTCACCGAGCTCGATCCGGTATCCGCGGCTCTTGATCTGAGAGTCGCGTCGGCCGGCGAAGTGCCAAAGACCGCCTTGGTCCCGGCTGGCGAGGTCGCCGGTTCGGTAGGCGATGGCCTGCGGCCTCGCCGGATCCGGCGCCGCGAGCACCGCCGCCGTTCGCGCGGCATCGCCGAGGTAGCCGGCCATCACGGTGGGGCCGCCAACCCACAACTCGCCTAGCTCGTTCGGGCCGGCGGCCCGACCGTCGTCGGTGCGGCAGAACAGCTCCACGCCGTCGATAGGCGAGCCAATGGGCAGTGACCTGACGTGCTCACCCAGCGGCCTAGGCACCCGGTACCAGGTGCAGACGTTCGTCTCGGTGGGACCGTACAGGTTGTAGAACTCCGCGTCCGGGATCACCGCCATGACGCGCCGCAGCTGGCCGACGGGGAACACCTCGCCAGCAAACAGCACGAGCCGCAGCGCAGGAAGGCTGCCCGGCGCCAGCCCGGCCCGTGCTGCCAGCATGTTCACGGCGGACGGGACGGAATACCACACCGTGATGT
This sequence comes from Streptosporangiaceae bacterium, assembly GCA_030038715.1. GTDB lineage: Bacteria > Actinomycetota > Actinomycetes > Streptosporangiales > Streptosporangiaceae > JAJYUU01. Next base: position 854 of record JASHSO010000456.1, on the reverse strand, counting down.
TGGCGGCTTGCACGAACGCGGCCAGTGCCGCGGGGAACGGGGCCACGTCCCTGGGGAGCAATATCACCGGTGCCGCGACGCGAGCCGCCGCGAACAGGTCGAATACCGACAGGTCGAAGTGCAGCGGGGCATGGCTGGCCAGCCTGTCGGCGGCGGTGAGCCTGAACTCGCCGACAGCCCAGTCGACGAAGGACAGGGCGTTGCGGTGAGTCAGCATGACGCCCTTGGGGCCTCCGGTGGACCCTGAGGTGTACAACACATAAGCCAGGTCGCCGGAATCACTGCTGAGCGGCAGCGAAGAGGTCGGCTGGCGCCCCGTGTCGGCGACGGAGGCGACCTGCGCGTTCACCGCCAGGTTGGCGCTGCGTGCCGCGCCGTCCACGCAGACCAGATGGGTGACGCAGGTCTTCGGAGTGGTCAGTTCTGGCCAGTTCCGCGCCTGATCGGTTCCGCTGATCAGCACCCGTATTCCCGCGTCACCGATGATGTGGAGCAGCCGAGGAATCGGCCAGTCCGCTGCTAGCGGCACATATGCGGCACCGGCCTTCAAAGTCCCGTACAGGGCCGCCAGCGCATGCGCTGACTTTTCTAGGTAGAGCCCGACCCGGTCGCCCGGCACGACACCGAACCGGGCAAGCTGATGCGCGATCTGGTTGGCCGCCGCCTGGAGTTCTTGATAGCTCACCGCCCGCTGACCATCGACCACGGCGGCGGCGGCCGGGTTGCGCTCGGCCGCTTCATCCAGCACGTGGTGAAGCACTCCGCTCACGTGTTCACAGGCCTAGCAGACGGGCGATGAGGACGCGCTGGACGTCCGATGTGCCGGAGTGGATGCGGCTCGCCAGCGCATCGCG
>JASHSO010000455.1 GCA_030038715.1 Streptosporangiaceae bacterium | reverse complement strand
TTCGGCACTGCCAGCAGCGAGGCACGGATCACGCCGGTGGAGTACTCGGTGGTGATGACCAGCACCCCGAGCACGGCGATCGTGAGCTGGCCGAGGTAGATGGACACGCCGAAGATGATGCTCGTCGGGTCGCTGATGGCCCGCGCGTCGCGGGCGGCGGCGTGCAGGCCGTACCAGTTCGCCTCGGTCACCCAGGTGATCAAGGCCGTGAGCCCGATCGTGATGATCACGAACAGGATGAGAGTCCACGCCGTGGACCGCACTGAGCGGATCTTGGTCCACTCGGCCAGCATGAGACGGCTGAAGGCCTGCCGTCGCGGCGCTGACCGGTCGGCAGGGGCCTTCGCAGGGGCGTAGCTCGACGCCGGGGCGGCGCTCATCGGGCGCTCCAGTCAGCGGGCTCTGAGTCCAGGTGGCCGAACTCGAGGCTGTCGGCCGTGAGCTCGAGGAACGCCTCCTCAAGCGAGGCCAGTTGGGGGGTGAGCTCGTGCAGCACGATCGACGCCGATGCGGCAAGCTCGCCAATCCGGGCAGCGGTGACGCCGGTCACGGTGAGGGCGGGCGCAAGCCCCGCGTCGCCTTCGGTGCCGTTGCCGTTTCCAGTCGGCACGGCCGTGCCACCCTCGGCACTGATCAGCGCGGTCAGCTTGGCCGGGTCCGGCGTCCTGACCCGAACCGACTGACCAGATCCGCGCGCCACGACCTCCTCGGTCGCGGCGTTAGCTAGCAGCTTGCCGCGACCGATCACGATGAGATGGTCGGCGGTCACGGCCATCTCGTTCATCAGGTGGCTGGAGACCAGGATGATCTTTCCCTCGCTGGCCAGGTGCTTCATCAGGTTCCTGATCCATACGACGCCCTCGGGGTCCAGGCCATTAACGGGCTCGTCGAGCAGCAGCACGTGCGGGTCGCCGAGCATGGCGGCAGCCACGCCCAGCCGCTGACTCATGCCGAGGGAGAACCCCCCGGCTCGCTTGGCTGCCACCTCGCGAAGCCCAACCAGCTCGAGCACGGCATCGACCCGGCTTCGCGGCAGACCCTGGGTCTGCGCGAGGAATAGCAGGTGATTGCGGGCGCTCCGGCCGGTGTGCACGGACTTGGCTTCAAGCAGCGCGCCCACGGTTCGCAGCGGATTGACCAAGTCGGCATAGCGCTTGCCATAAATCGTCGCGGTTCCCGCTGTCGCGTGGTCGAGTCCGAGGATCAGGCGCATCGTGGTTGACTTGCCTGCCCCGTTCGGGCCCAGGAACCCGGTGACTCGACCCGGCTGAACCGTGAACGATAGATGGTCGACGGCCAGCTTGTCCCCGAAGCGCTTGGTCAGCTCACGGGCTTCGATCATCAGTATCCCCGTCAGGCGAAAGTCGGTTTGCGTCGATGCGAGCCCAAGCTACCAGAGCTTCCCGGTGCGCAACTTCAGGGCCGCTGCGGACTGAGCGACCGCGTAGTCCCGTACGCTGGCACGAAGTATGGCCGAGAACACCCTGCTTCCGCCGCCTCGCGGGCCGGCGCCTCATCTGGCAGAAGCCGAACCGCCGCGCGGCCACGCGCTGCTAGCAGCCGCCGTCGTGGTGGTCGGCAGCGCGGTACTCGGCGTGCTCGCAGGGCTGATATGGGCTGCCGTCGCGCCCAGGGTTGTCTACCAGGTCTATACGCTGAAGCCGCCGACAGCCTACGCGATCAATCCTGAGACCAGCGCCTTCATAGCGGCCGACGGGACGTACTGCCTCATCGCCGTGGCTGGGGGCATCATCATCGGCCTGCTGGGCTACGTGTTCATCCTGCGCTATGGCCCCGTGCTGATGGCAGGCGTGGCCGTCGGCGCCACCGCCGCGGCGTTCGTGGCTGACTGGATTGGCCACTGGGCAACCGGCGGGCCGACGTTCGACAACGTACTGGCGAGCAGCAAGCCTGGTGAGTTGCTGCGCGCCCCGATCACCCTGGGCGCGCACGGCGCGATTGCCTTCTGGCCACTGGCCGCAGCGGTGGTGGCTGGAGGGATCGAACTGGTCGGCGTGATGCGAGCACGGCGTGCGGCGGCGGGTGTGCCGCGGACCGACGGGCCTGGCCGGTAGCCGGGCCTGCCGAGAGGGTAGTCAGCCGCTGCTATCTGCCGGTCAGCTCCGCACGGCCGCCAGCGCCGCGCCGACGATCCCTGCGTCGTTGAGCAACGTGGCCGGAACCACCTGGGCACGTAGGCCCGTGAGCAGCGGCAGGAACTTGTCCGACTTCTTGCTGATGCCTCCGCCAATGATGATCAGGCTCGGGGACAGCAGTGCTTCCATGTGCTCCAGGTATTCATCCACCCGGCCCGCCCACTTGCCCCAGCTGAGGTCGTCCATCTCACGCGCATGCTCAGAAGCGCGCTTTTCCGCGTCCTTGCCGCGGATCTCGATGTGGCCGAATTCGGTGTTCGGTACCAGCACGCCCTCGGTGAACAGCGCGCTGCCGATACCGGTGCCGAGCGTCAGCAGCAACACGGTGCCTAGCTCGCCCTTGCCGGCGCCAAAGTGCATCTCGGCGACGCCAGCGGCGTCGGCATCGTTGAGAACGGTGACGTCGAGCCTGGTGGCGGCCGCGAACAGCTTCGCGGCGTCGGTCCCTATCCAGGCATGGTCGACGTTTGCCGCGGTCTTGATGACGCCGTCGACGACCACGCCGGGGAACGTGATCCCGGCGCTTCCCGTCCAGGCGAAGCTCCGGACCAGCTCACCGACGACATCGACGATGGCGTCGGGCGTGGCCGGATGAGGGGTTGCTAGCTTCTGCCGTTCGGCGATCAGCAGGCCAGTTGCGGTGTCGACGGGTGCGGCCTTGACGCCGGTGCCGCCGATATCAATGCCAAGAACGTGAGCCATAGGGACAGAGTAGGACGGTTACGATGAGCCGTCTGGCTTGCAAGCAGAGGCGCCTCCGGCTGGGAGAGTCAGCTATGCGCGATATCACGGTCGCCTGCCTGGACATGGCGGGAACGACGGTGGCCGACGATGGCAGCGTGATGGCGGCCTTTGGCGCGGCCGCAGCCGAGTTTGGCCTGGTGCCCGGCGCAGCGGGTTATGACGAGGCCATGACCATCATCCGTGACACTATGGGCCAGTCCAAGATCGAAGTATTCCGCCGGGTACTCGGCAGTGAAGAGCGGGCTCAGGCCGGGAATCGCATCTTCGAGCAGCGCTACGCCGACGCCGTGCGGGCCGGCCTCGTCACGCCGCTGGCAGGCGCCGCCGAGACGATCATCGCGCTGCGCGCGGCCGGAATAAAGGTCTGCCTAGCCACGGGGTTCGCGCCGGCCACCAGGGAAGCCGTACTGGACGCACTCGGCTGGCGGCCGCTGATCGACCTGGCGCTGTCGCCCGCCGATGCGGGCCGCGGCAGGCCATGGCCCGACCTCCCGCTCACCGCACTGCTCAGGCTCGGCGGCGGCGCCGTAAGCGAGCTTGCTGTCGTGGGTGACACTCCGAGCGACGTGGAATCGGGCCTGCGCGCAGGCGCCGGGCTGGTTGTCGGCGTCACCACAGGCGCGGCCGACCGGGAGGCGCTGGCGCAGGCCGGGGCGCCGTACGTGCTCGACTCTGTTGCCGGGCTGCTGGCGCTGGTTGGCGTGGGCGTAGAAAGTCTGCACTGACCAGCGCCACGCGGTCCGTCCTGGCGGATGCCGCCGATCGAACGGATCCGGCCTAGCCGGTCAGTCTGACCTGTCCCGGGGCGCGTGGCCAGTCGATCGGCAGCACGACGTTGCGGTCGGCAGCCGCGCCAGCGCCCGCGCCACCCTCAGCAGTGATCTCGGCCCGTACCTGCCAGTCGTTTGCCGCCAGCTCGCGCGACAGTGCGGCCAGCTGAACCGGGCCTGCCGCTGCCATATCGCCGCTGCAGTTGGCTGGCCCCGCCGAATCTATGACTGTGCAGGCCAGCACCAGCCGACCCGGACCGGCCAGCAGCTCGACGATCCTGGCCTGCTGCGGCCAGTCGATGTGGGACGCCGTGGTGACCTGCCAGAAGCCGCCCGTGCCCGAGCTGTCGGTGACGGCGGTGACTCGGTGGACGTGCGTGTGCCCGTTAAGCCAGGCGACCACGCACGGGTTTGCCAGCAACACCTCGCGCAATTCGCCAGCCAGCACCCTGCGGTCGGCGCCCGGCGGCCTAGCGTCGTTGACCAGGGTCTCGAGCGGGTGATGGCTGAAAAGAAGCACCGGTCGCGCCGCGCTGTCAGCTAGCTCCGCCTGCAGCCAGTTCAGCTGCACCGCGTCGATGGAGCCCTGCCAGCCGCCGTGCTGGTTGACCGTGTCGAGCACGACACACCGGATGCTGCCGTGATCGAAGGCGTAGTAGGCGCTCCCCTCGGCCACGTTCTGCGCGGTATAGCCGTGTCCGGCGGGCTTGCCTGCAGACCGGAAGTGCTCGCGGACGTGGTCTGCACGGGTGACTGGGGCCCGGCCCGGGTCCGGTGTCACCGCCAGCCGAGCGCTGCGGGCCAGTTCGGTCAGCGCCCCCGCGTCGGCCCCCGAGAACCGGGCGACCAGGTCGGCGCCGTCGATGTCGGCGGGCGGCGTCACCAGCTTGATGCCGCCGACAGGAAACTCACGCAGCCAGCCGTCTGGGCGGACGGTGCCCTGCAGCATGTTGTCGTGATTTCCGTGCACCGCGTACCAAGGCAGCCCGAGGCCAGCGGCCCGGAACGGGCGGCGCGCCGCGGTCAGCACCCCGGGCGCGGCCGGGAAGCCGTACCGGGTGCGGGGGAGGTCGGCTGGCCCGCCGTCCGGATGCCAGTACCGCTCATCCGCCACGCTAGCGGCCGCGACGCCCTCGTATTGCTGCACGTCGCCCGAGTCCGGCACGACGGCGCCGCCGTCCAGCAGCGTTATGTAGCCGCGCAGCTCGTTGAGCTGACAGTTGTCGGTGGCGTCGCCGGTGATCACGGCGAAGTCAAGCGGTGCTAAGCAGATCGGCGTGGCGGCGACGTGCCGGATCGCTGCGACCATGGCTTCGGCGACTTGGTAGGTGAACAGCTCCTGCGCCCGGTAGGTGCCGATGATCCCGATCGACGCACGCGCTGGTGAGTCGGGATCGGAATACCGGTCGATCAGCTCGACCCGCCCAGGTGACTGGTGATCCATCACGTGCGTGTCCGACAGGTGGGCGAGGGCTAGAAGCGGCTTCGCGGATCGCTGCCAGTCGGCGGGCAGGCTGCTACCGCACAGGTCATCCCGGACTCGGTGCTGCTCGCCGTCGGCGGGAACGAGCCGGCGGTAACCGCCGTCTGCGGGCTCGCCGGGCAGGTAGCGCCGTTCCGCGGTGCTGGCGGGCGGTTCCTCGGCGGGCACTCACAACCGCCAGGTGGCCGAAGCCAGCGCCTTGGTGTCCGCGTCGCTGCCGTCCAGGCGCACGTCAGCGGCGCCGGTGCGGCCCGTCGTCCACATGGTGAGCTCGGCCGGCGTGCCGGTGACCGTCACCACCGGCGTCCGGGCCTTCGCGGTGATCCGCACCCGGCCATTGCCGTCTGGGCCCGGCGAGTCGGCGCGTACCAGCTCCACGCCGACCGGTGCCTTGCGGAGCAGGAATCGTGCCAGCCTGAGCCTGTCCCACAGTAGATCGGACTCCGCCTCGGCGAGCTCACGCGGCCGCCAGCCCAGCTGTGCCCGGCGAGCGTCCTCGTGATGCACGAAGAACTCGACGAAATTGAGCCGGTCGTCGGCTCCCGGGAGCCCGAACACCGACAGCCGCGGCGGCCCCGTCCTGATCATCTCGATCAGCCTCGGGTAGCCGATTCGCGCGGCGAGCCCGGCCTGCACACGGCGGGTATAGCCGGCCAGCGGGCCGCCCATGATTCCCGCAGCGGCGTCGGGACGGCGCTCCCGCAGTACCAGGTGCGCGGCCAGGTCGGCGGTCCGCCACCCTTTGCACAGCGTCGGCTGGCCTGGCCCCAGCCCGGTGAGAAGCTCGCACAGGGCAAAGCGCTCATCCTGGGCGTGCGTCATGAGCCGATCGTAGGCGATGACCGTCGCATCGCGCCCGGGCGCTAGCCTGCTGCCTAGGCGATACCGGGAGGAGTGCGATGACCAGCGGCCTGCGCCGGGTGCGGCAAGGCTCAGCCGCGCGGGCGCTTGCCGTGACGCTGCTGCTCGGCGCGCTCGGCGCCGGAGTAGTCTTCCTGGCCACTCGCCAGGGCTGGGCGCAGGTCCGTACCACCCCTCCTAAGCCACTGCCCGCGAGCCTGGTGAGCGTGACCGGCGCAGCCCTCATCCCGTTCGCCGATGCCCTGGTGGTAGCCGGCCTCGCCACACTCGCCGCGGTGCTTGCCACGCGTCGGCTGCTGCGAAGGCTCGCCGGGCTGCTGCTGGCGGCGCTCGGCGCAGGCCTCGCCGCCTCGGCCTTCACGGTGAACGCCGCCGGCGCGATCTCGGCGGCAGCCGCGGCCGCCCAGCCTGCTAGCTCCAGCGCCGGGTCCGTGACCCAGGGCAGCGCGCCGGCGAACACGGCGGTGCCGAATGTCGCAGGAGCCGTGCCGCACGTGCACTTCGCGGCCGGGGGATGGCAGGCGACGCTGGTACTCGGCGCGATACTCATGATCGCGGCCGGGGTCCTCGTGGCGTGCAAGGCCGACAAGATGGCGGTGATGTCGAGCCGGTACGACGCCCCCGCCTCCAGGCGTGACGCCGGCGGTGCGGCGCGAGCAGACCCCGCCAGGGCCAGGGACTCTGCTTCGATCTGGGAAGCGCTGAGCCGTGGCGACGACCCCACGGAATCGGTCCAGCCGGCGGTGCGGGGCCAGGGGCCGGGAGAGGCAGCGGTAAGGCGCTCGCTACCATCTTGAGCCTAGGCATCCCACCCGAGGGGCGGCAGAACCGCGTGAGCGTGCTTGACGACATCCTCGACGGCGTGCGCGCTGACCTGGCTGCCAGGCAGCGGATGGTGCCGTTGGAGCGGCTCAAGGAGGTGGCGGCAAAGGCTGCCTCGCCACGGGACGTCATGGCCGCGCTGTCCGGGACAGAGGTAGCGGTCATCGCCGAGGTGAAGCGGGCGAGCCCGTCCAAGGGCGCGCTGGCGGCGATCGCCGATCCCGCCGCCCTCGCCATCGACTACGAGGCGGGCGGCGCGCGGGTGATCAGCGTGCTGACCGAGCCGCGCAGGTTCGGCGGCAGCCTGGAGGACCTGTCAGCGGTCAGGGACGCAGTTAATGTTCCGGTGCTGCGCAAGGACTTCGTCGTGAGCTCCTATCAGCTCTGGGAGGCCCGGGCGCACGGCGCTGACCTGGTGCTGGTTATAGTCGCGGCACTAGAGCAGAATGCGCTGGTCTCGCTGGTGGAACGAGCCGTCTCGATCGGCCTCGTGCCGCTCGTCGAGGTGCACACCCGGGACGAGCTTGACCGGTCACTGGACGCCGGCGCGAATGTGATCGGTGTCAACGCCAGGGACCTGGCCACGCTGGAGGTCGACCGCGGCGTGTTCGCCACACTGGCGCCGCTGATACCCGACGGCATCATCAAGGTCGCGGAGTCCGGCGTCCGCGGTCCGCATGACCTGCTCGCCTACGCGGCCGTCGGCGCCGACGCGGTCCTCGTCGGGGAGAGCCTGGTCACCGGGAAGGACCCGCGGTCCGCGGTTGCCGACCTGGTCACTGCGGGCTCGCATCCGGCACTCCGCTCGGATCGCGGGCAGCCGGGTCCAGGCGAGGGACAGTGACCAGGCCCGCTGGGGTCAGCGCGATCGTTCCCGACGCGGCTGGCCACTTCGGTGTCTTCGGCGGGCGGTTGGCGCCAGAGGCCCTGATGTCGGCGCTGGACGAGCTGACAGAGGCCTACGAGTCGGCCGCCCGCGACCCGGTGTTCGGGACCGAGCTTGGCGCCTTGCTGCGCGGTTACGCAGGCCGTCCGACGCTACTGACGGAGGTGCCGCGATTCGCTGCGCAGGCCGGCGGCTGCCGGGTCTTCCTCAAGCGTGAGGACCTAGCTCACACCGGCTCGCACAAGATCAACAATGTGCTTGGCCAGGCGCTGCTGACCAAACGGCTGGGCAAGACGCGGATCATCGCCGAGACCGGTGCCGGGCAGCACGGCGTTGCGACGGCAACCGCCGCCGCGCTGCTAGGCCTGGACTGCGTCGTCTACATGGGCGAGGAGGACACCAGGCGGCAGGCGCTGAACGTGGCCAGGATGCGCATGCTTGGCGCCGAGGTCGTCCCGGTGCGGACCGGCAGCAGGACGCTGAAGGACGCTATGAACGAGGCGTTCAGGAACTGGGTGTCTACCGTCGGCCACACCCACTACTGCATCGGCTCGGTCGGCGGACCGCATCCGTTCCCGATGATGGTCAGGGACTTTCAGCGGGTCATCGGCGTGGAGGCCAGAGAACAGATCCTGGCGGCCGCCGGGCGGCTGCCGGACGCGGTGCTCGCGTGCGTCGGCGGCGGCTCCAATGCCATCGGCGTGTTCCACGCGTTCATCCCCGACGGCGACGTCGCGCTCGTCGGCTGCGAGGCAGGCGGAGATGGGCTGGAAACCGGCAGGCACGCCGCCACGCTCGTCGCTGGCTCGGCGGGCATCCTGCACGGGATGCGGACCTACGTCCTGCAGGACGCCGACGG
>JASHSO010000454.1 GCA_030038715.1 Streptosporangiaceae bacterium | reverse complement strand
TGCACGCGGCCGGCGATCCCGCTGGGATCGAACGGCCCCCAGACGAGGGTCCCCCTCGGCAGCCAGCGGCAAGTAAAGGCGCCTCCCCGTCCCGGCTAACGGGCCCCCTGCGCCTCGTGGGTTCTAGTTATACACGCAGTAGCACCTCGATTACAGCTTGTTAAGAGGATTCGAGTAGCTGAGATTTGTCATCGCGGACTCGTCGCCGCGCACCGTGGCGCGCGATGGGTGCCGGAGATACGGTGGGCCTGGTGGCTCCCGGCCGCCTCTGGATCCGCGGGCAGAGCTTTAAGCTCACCGGACAGCGTGGTTGCGGTTGTCAGTCTTCCCGCCCGATGTCGCGGATCCGCGGGCGCAGGGAGGACTGTGATGGCTGATCAGCCGCGTTCGCTTCCCGAGCAGCCGAGCCTGCGTTACCTGAAGGTCGAGGCCAAGCGTCGGCTGGCCGCCGGGGAGTTCGGCAACCTGCACGACGCTCAGCTGGCTATCGCGAGGGAACATGGCCAGTCGAGCTGGGCCGTCCTCAGGCAGCAGATCGAGCTGCAGGTTGCGAGGACGCGCTCCGAGCCGGGCGGCTACGCCCTCGCGCGGCTGCGATGGCTTATAGCCAGGTTCGCAGCGGCCGATGACCCGGGCTGGGCCGCACCGAGTGAGTCAGAGCTTCTCGAGCACGTCGACGGCCGCTTCCTGAGTTCGGTGTCGCGGGAACGTCTGGTGCGCGTGCTCGTTTCGCACTCAGGGCAGCTGCGCGAGGAACTCGTGGTGCGAGCGTCAGACCCGCTGCACGTTCGCGCGCAGGCGGGCGGCATGCAGTTCGAGGCAGCAGCGATGGCCGAGCCGCCGCACCGGCTCACCGGGCTGCTCGTCTATCCCGTTGGCGCCCCGGTCACCGATACCCGCGCCGCCGCGCCGTCCACTAGCTCGTCGGCCGGTGCTCCTGCGGCCGCGGTCGCGGTCGCGGATACGGCCTTCGCCGAGCTAGGCCTGGTCGCGCTGGAGCTTGCCGGGGCGGAAGCCGCCGGGACGCCCTGGGCGATCGCGCGCGGCTGGGCAGACCTGGAGAGCGGCGAGCTGCTGACGGCAGACCACCGGTTCCCCGCTTACTCGATCACCAAGCTGATCACGGCCACCGCGGCGTTGCGGCTCGCAGCCGACGGCGTGATCGGCCTGGACGACCCGGCTAACGAGTACCTGAACGCGGTCCGGCTGGCGGACGGCACGGTGACGATCAGGGAGCTGCTCAGTCACACCGGCGGCGTCGACTCCCCGGACCGCATGTTCGCCGATACCGTGCCCGACATGGCGGCACTGACCGGCTCAGTGCTCGGCTGCGGCGGGCCGCGCGGGGAGTTCAGCTACAGCAACGGCGGATACGGTGCGCTTGGCCAGCTCATCGCCGACGTGACTGGCCAGGGATACGCGGAGGCGGCTACACGGCTCGTCTTGCAGCCGCTCGGCATGACCAACTCGTGGTTCCCGACCCTGCCGCCGGTGCTCAGCCAGTCCGCGGTCACCTGCTATGACCTTCAAGCCGACGGTTCGTTCAGACCGGCGCCCGCGAGGGTGTGCACGATCCCGGCAGCCGGAGGCCTGTGGGCGACGGCGGCCGACCTGGCGCGGTTCGGCACGTCGTGGTCGTCGCTGCTGCCCGAGTCACTCGCCAGCGAAGCACTTCGCCCACACGCTGTCCGGAACCCTGCCGTGCACTTCGGGCTCGGCTGGGTCGTGAACGAAGTGAACGGCGCGGCCGGGCATCCCGGCGGCGGGGTCGGGGGCGCGTCGTCTCTGGTGGTAAGACGCGGCGCAAACCAGGTGCTCGTCGCGCTCACGAACCGGCGCGTCCCTATCGAGCCGGTCAACGGGCGGGTGATCCGCGCGACGGCTTAGCCGCAAGCGGGCGGCTGTCGGCTGCTCGTGCAACGCGCCAGGCTGTCGGTTCCCGGCTGCTCGTGCAACGCGCCAGGCTGTCGGCTGCTCGTGCTAACCCGCGCGGCTGTCGGCTGCTCGTGCTAACACGCGCGGCTGTCCGCTGCTAATCAAACGCGCACGGCAGGTGCTTGATCCCGTTGATGAAGCTGGATAGCAGGCGGTCTGGCTCCGCTGTGGCCCGGATGGTCGGGACGCGAGCCAGCATTTCGTGCAGCATCGCCGTGATCTCGCGGCGGGCCAAGTGCGCGCCCAGGCAGAAGTGCGGTCCTGCGGCGCCGAAGCCAACATGCGGATTGGGGGACCGGGCGATGTTGAACTGCTCCGGATGCTCGAAAACTGACTCGTCCCGATTAGCCGAGGCATAGATCAAAAGGGCCTTGTCGCCCTCGCGGAACTCGTGGCCGTTCAGTGTGCAGTCTCGGGTCACCGACCGGCGCATCCACGTGACCGGAGAGACATAGCGCACAATCTCCTCTACCGCGGCGGGCAGTCGACCCTCGAGGTCGGCAAGCAGCATTTCGCGCTGGTCGCGGTGTTCGGTGAGCAAGTTGAGCCCATGCGAGATCGCGGTCCTGGTCGTCTCGTTGCCGGCGACGACCAGCAACACGAAGAAGGACGCGAGCTCGGCAGTGGTGAGCTGCTCGCCGTCGATGTTGGCGGAGGCAAGTGCGGTGGTCAGGTCATCGGCAGGGTGCTCTTGGCGCTGCGCCGCCAGCGCGGTGACCAGGTCGGCCAGTTCCTGGCCAGCAGACAGGATCTGGGTGACCGCCAGGTCCAGGTCCTCGCTCAGGAATTCCGGGTCACCACCTGCCAGAATCAGGTTGGTGTTGCGCAGCACCATGGCGTAGTGCTCGTCACTTATCCCCATCATGTCGCAGATGATCTTTAGCGGCAGCCTGGCCGACACATGCTCGACGAAATCACAGGGTCCGGTCTCCAACAGGTCGTCTACGATCAGCGCGGCCGTTCGCTCCACGTCGTACTCGAATTTCTTGATCATCTTGGGCGTGAACGCGCGGGACACGATACGGCGTAGCCGCGCGTGCCGTGGATCGTCCATGTTGATCATCGAACCGAAGTACTCGTTGAACTCGGCCGGCAGGTCCTCGATGCTGGTTGCGCCCCGGGCGGAGGAGAACAGGTCTGGTTGCCTGCTGGCCTCGGTCACGTCGGCATGCCGGGCGAAGGCGTAATAGCCGCCGCCGGGAGTGGTAAACGGACTCTCAGGTTCAGCGAAATAGGCGGGCTGCGGCAGTGCGCGCAACCGGGCGAAGGCCTCGTACCGCTCGGCTGGCGGGCGCTCCCAGAACTCGATCGCCGACAGGTCGATGCCGTCCGAGCGGGTAGCTGGAGTGGTCATGAGCCGCCGCCTTTGCCAGAACTGCGTTCTAGCCTCAGTGTCGCAGATCACCGCAAGCCCCGCCCGCGGCTTGCCTTACGGCCGCGATACCGGTTGTGCCGATCCTGGCCGTTCTGACGGTGCGCTAGAAGCCGCCATCCCGGCCGGTGCCGGCACGGCGCTGAAGGGCTCCGCGCGCGGCTGAGGTGCGGGCTGGCCGGCCAGCAGGGCGACGGCGACGGGGGCCAGCACGCCAGCCATCTCGATGACCACGCAGCCGATGCGAGCCTGCGGTGCCTCGATGAGCACCCAGCCGTCGGCCGTGGCATGCGTGACGGCAACCTCGTCCGGCCGCATTCCGGCCACCTTCAGGCACCAGCCGATGGCCTCAAGGCGGGCGGCGACCACGCTTGGCGGCTCGGCCAGACGGCTGCGCAGCTGCCGATACACGCCGGCCAGGGCCGTGCTCGGCTGTGGACCGCGCTGGCCGGAGTCCACAGCGAACCAGCCGCAGGCAACCCTGACGGCCGCACGAACCGAGAGGCTGAGTCCGGCTAGCGGGCCGACGCCGATCGCCGTGGCTGCCCGCGTGCCCGCCTCGGGCGCGAGCGACTGTGCCGGCACTGGGCTGACTTGCTGGCCGTCAGCCTGATCCCGGCACACCGTTACCTGGATCTCGTCGCCGATGCCCAGGTCGCTGGCGCAGCGGGCCAGGAAGGCAGCAAGCAGCTGGGGAGGCCAGGCGTCGTCACGGGGCAGCGGGCCGACGTCCTGGAACCGCACCCCGCGCCAGGCGACGAGAAGCTGTCCGCTCGCGTCGACCGCCTGGATGTCCCAGACCTGCTCGGCAGGGACCGGCCGCGCGGCCCAAGCGGCGGACCGCGCCGCCGGAGTGGGAGCCGCCGCCGACAGCGCCGGCAAGGTAACGGGCGCCGGATCGGCTGGGGTGACGCCCTCAACCGGGCTCGCCGGGGCATACCCGCGCCAGCGAGTCGCTGCATGTGCTGGCGCGACGGTGTGCCAGGACATGGCGGCGTGGGCTGGACCGGCGTGCGCGGCGAGGCGAGGCCTGACTGCGGATAGCCGGCGGCTCAGGAGCGACTTTCTGGGCTGCGGCCGATGCCCGGCGATCTCCGTCGGGGCCTGGCTCTCGGCCGCCGATGGCGTGCGCGCGAGCGTAGCGTCGTCGTCCGGGCTGGCGTCGTCCGGCCCGGCGTGCAAGCTGCTCGCGGCTGCGGCGGCGGACTCGGCGTCGGGCGTGGCCACCTGCTGGGGTACCGAAGCCCGCCAGGCTGGCCCAATAGCGGAGGCGATGGCGCGGATCTCGACAGCCCCCTGGGCTGCCCGCCCGGCGAAGAACACCGACTCACAGCCTGCGGGGCGCACCCGCCGATGCGGCGCGCAGGCCTGCAGGACGTGCAGGGTGGCGTCG
>JASHSO010000453.1 GCA_030038715.1 Streptosporangiaceae bacterium | reverse complement strand
CCGGGCAGACGCACGCGATCATGGGCCCGAACGGCTCGGGCAAGACCACGCTCGCTTATGCCGTCGCCGGGCACCCGAGGTACCAGGTCACGCAGGGCTCGATCCGACTAGACGGCTCGGACGTGCTCGCGATGAGTGTCGATGCCAGGGCCCGCGCGGGGCTGTTCCTGGCGATGCAGTACCCGGTCGAGGTGCCGGGCGTGTCGGTGTCGAACTTCCTGCGTACGGCCATCACGGCCGTCCGCGGCGAGGCGCCGAAGATCCGCACCTTCAGCAAGGAACTGCGCGAGGCAATGGAGCAGCTGTCCATCGATCCGTCGTTCGCGCAGCGGAACCTGAACGAGGGATTCTCCGGCGGCGAGAAGAAGCGCCACGAGATCTTGCAGCTCGAGCTGCTCAACCCCAAGATCGCGATCCTCGACGAGACAGACTCCGGCTTGGACATCGACGCATTGCGGGTGGTGTCCGCCGGCATCAACAGGTTCCGCGAGGACACCTCACACGGCGTGCTATTGATTACCCACTACACCCGGATCCTGCGCTACGTGCAGCCGGACTTCGTGCACGTTTTCGTGGCTGGCCGAATCGTCGAGGAAGGCGGATCCGAGCTGGCTGACGACCTCGAGGCGAGCGGCTATGAGCGCTTCGTGCAAGCGGGTGCGCTGACATGAGTCTCGACGTCGCCCGGATCCGCAAGGACTTCCCGATCCTGGACCGGACGGTCCGCGGCGGGCGGCCGCTCGCCTACCTGGACAGCGCGAATACCTCGCAGAAGCCGCGGCAGGTGATCGAGGCCCTGACCGAGTTCTACGAGCGGCACAACGCCAACATCCACCGCGCTACCCACGAGCTGGGCGAGGAGGCGACGGCGGCTTACGAGGGCGCCCGGATCAAGATCGCGCAATTCATCGGCACCACTGACGAGACAGAGGTGGTGTTCACCAAGAACGTCACCGAAGCGATCAACCTCGTGGCCTACTCGATAGGCAACGCGACATCTGGAGCTGGCGCTGGCCGGCTGCGGCTGGCCGAGGGCGACGAGATTGTCATCACCGAGATGGAGCATCACTCCAACATCGTGCCCTGGCAGCTGCTGTGCGCGCGGACCGGAGCCCGGCTGCGGTGGTTCAACGTGAACCAGGGCGGTCTGCTTGACCTGGCTCGGGCAGGCGACCTGATTTCGGACAAGACGCGGCTGGTCGCGCTGTCTCACCAGTCGAACGTGCTGGGGACGATCAACCCGGTCAGCCAGATCGCAGAACGGGCGCATGCGGCTGGGGCCCTGGTCTTGGTGGATGCCGCGCAGTCGGTGCCGCACGGGCTGATGGATGTGGGCTCACTCGGCGCTGACTTCGTCGGCTTCACTGGGCACAAGATGTGCGGCCCGACCGGCATAGGCGTGCTCTGGGCGCGCCGCGAGCTGCTGGAGGAGATGCCTCCGTTCCTTGGCGGTGGCGAGATGATCGAGACCGTCTGGATGGACAGGTCGACTTACGCGCCGCCGCCGCACAAGTTCGAGGCCGGCACGATGCCGATCGCGCAGGCCGTCGGCCTCGGCGCGGCCGTGGACTATCTCGGGGAGGTCGGGCTGGAGGCCGTCAGGGCGCACGAGCACGACCTGGTGCGCCATGCCCTCGCCGCCCTGGCCGAGATCGACGGCCTGCGGATCCTCGGGCCGCCGCGGGCCGAGGGCCGCGGCAGCGCGATCTCGTTCACGCTCGACGGCGTGCATCCGCACGACGTCAGCCAGCTGCTGGACGACCGTGGGATCGCGGTGCGGGCCGGGCACCACTGCGCGTGGCCGCTGCACCGGGCGCTCGGCGTCCAGGCCAGCACCCGTGCCTCGTTGTACCTGTACAACACCCATGACGAGGTGGATGCACTGGCAGCGGGGATCCAGCAAGCGAAGCAGTTCTTCGGGGGTTCTTAAGCTGCGGCTGGAACATCGGTGCGGCCCAGTACGGTTGAAGGTGGCGTGATGCAGCAGCTCGAGTCGATGTACCAGGAGATCATCCTGGAGCATTACCGCCGCCCGTTGCACGCCGGGCTACGCGAGCCGTTCGACGCCGAGGTCCGGCACGTCAACCCGACTTGCGGCGACGAGGTGACAATCCGGGTGGCGCTCAAAGACTCCTCCGGTCAACCTGTCCTGGCAGACGTGTCGTACGAGGCCCTGGGCTGCTCGATAAGCCAGGCTAGCGTTTCGGTGATGGCCGATATGATCATTGGCGAGCCGGTAACGGAGGCCATGGCGGCTAGCGAAGAGTTCCTGCGGCTGATGCAGTCCAAAGGCGAGGCGGAACCAGACGAGAGCCTGCTGGGCGATGCGGTCGCGTTCGCGGGAGTCTCCAAGTACCCGGCGCGGATCAAGTGCGCGCTTCTTGGCTGGATGGCGTGGAAGGACGCGACGGCCAGGGCGCTGAACGCGCGCGACGACGGTCCGCACAGCGACGGCGACAGGGAGCAGCTATGAGCGAGAACAGCGCAGACGTCGCTACTCAGGACGCTGAGCTGGCCGACCGCCCGCGCTCGGCCAAGCCGGAAGTCGAGGACGTGCTTGAGGCACTGCGTGACGTCGTGGATCCCGAGCTCGGCGTCAACGTGGTCGACCTCGGCCTGGTCTATGCCGTAACCGTGGCGGCCGACCGCACGGCTACTATCGACATGACACTGACCAGCGCGGCATGCCCGCTGACCGACATGATCGAGGAGCAGGCCCAGGAAGCGCTTGACGGCCTGGTCGATGACTTCCGGATCAACTGGGTTTGGCTGCCGCCTTGGGGCCCGGAGAAGATTACCGAAGACGGGCGCGAACAGCTTCGTGCGCTCGGCTTCAACGTGTGATCGTTTATGCTAGCCACACTTGATCTGCGGTCCTTAGCCCTGGGTTGCGCCATGTGCCCGATCCGGGCCATCCTTGCTGGCCAGGGCGGGAGGGCAGCGTAGAGGCGCTGCCCCGGGCGTGGCGGAGGGAAACGTTGAGCAGCGGCGTGACTCCGTCACGTGCCATGGCGGCCTTTGGCCCGGGCACCAGGATCCGGGGTTACCGGCTAGAAGAGCAGCTAGGCCGGGGCGGCATGGCGGTCGTGTTCCGCGCACATGACGAGCGCCTGAACCGCCCCGTCGCGCTGAAGATCCTCGTGCCGGGGCGAATGGGCGACGAGGCCTTCCGCGAGCGTTTCATCAGGGAGTCGCACGCGGCCGCTGCTGTCGACGACCCGCACATCATCCCGGTCTACGAGGCTGGAGAGGCTGAGGGCGTGCTGTTCATCGCCATGCGGCTGGTGCGCGGCGGAGATCTGCACACGCTGGTAGCCCGCCACGGCCCGCTGCTGCCAGAGCGGGCAGAGATCATCGTGGCCGACGTGGCGTCCGCACTCGACGCCGCTCATGCCAGCGGGCTTGTGCACCGGGACGTCAAGCCCGCGAACATGCTGCTGGATATCCGCCGAGGACGGCCCGATCACGTTTACCTCTCCGACTTCGGCGTCAGCAAGGCTGCCTTGGAGGCGGCAGGACTGACCGGCAGTGGTCAGTTTCTTGGCACGGTGGACTACGCCGCGCCAGAGCAAATACGCGGCCACTTCGTCGACGGCCGGACCGACCAGTATGCGCTTGGCTGCTCGGCATTCGAGTTGCTGTGTGGACGGCCGCCGTTTGCCGGCAAGCAGGCGGTGGCGGCCATGTACGCGCAGCTGTCGCAGCCGCCGCCGGTCCCGACTTCAGTGCGCGGCGGGCTGCCGAGGGCAGTCGACGGCGTCTTCGCCAGAGTGCTGGCGAAGAGGCCGGTGGATCGCTTCGGAACCTGCCAGGAATTCGCCAGCGCATTGCGGTCCGCGCTCGGGGTGCGGTCGAACGCCGGGCAAGGATCCGACGAGGCGACGCTAGACCCCGTGGCCGTCCGCGGGGCGGGCGCAGGCGGTTCTGGTGAAATCACCGCGGACAAGCGCGCCGCGGCCGAGTCGCGGGCGACGACCCAGCTGAGCACGGGCGGTATGGCTAACGGGCCGGGTGGTAGCGATGTGCCGACCAGGCGTCGGCTGCGGTCACGCACGGTGCTGGCTGGCGTGATCGTCGGCGTGGTGCTGATTGCCGCGGCCGCGGTCGGACTTGTGCTGAGCCGGTCGCCCGCGCCCGCTCCCGCCACTCCGTATCTGTTCAAGCGCCAGGCTTACGCCGACGGCTTGGCCGTATCCCAGCTGTGGAGGCTGTCCGGGAGCAACGGGTCGCTGCTCGACGTGACGATCACGGCAAGCAACTCCAGTGCCAGGAGGGTGACGGCGCAACTTGAAGAGCCGATACCGGCGGCGGTCGCTAGCAGCCTGGGTGCTGTCCGGTTCCGCGAGGGCCCAAAGGCGGTGCCGCTGGCGGGCAGCCGCGTGCTGGTCTGGCGGCTCAGCCTCCCGGCCCGGGGCCACGCAGTGGTCGGTTATCAGGTGCGCGAGCCGGCCACGGGAGCCACCGAGGCCAGATTGCAGCGGTGGGTACGGGCATTTAGGACTGTGGCCCGGCAGCAGGACCTAGAGCGGGTTCTGCCGGGCAGGGCGGTTCTGGAGTACGTGGTCATTACGCCGCCCACACTTCAGCTGCATGTCGGCCAGTCCGGCGGCCTGACCCTGCGGGGAAGCATGTCCAACGGTAAGAACGCGCCGGCCCGCGACCTGGCAAGGGCGGAGTGGACGACCACCAATCCGAATGTCGCCATGGTGAACGGCGACGGTCAGGTCGTGGGCGAGACGCCGGGGACGGCCATAGTGACCGCGCGGATCGGATCCGTCACCGCCTCAGCGGTGGTGACGGTCGTCAGCGCGCACAAGAAGGCCTCGCCACCGGCCCGCAGCCAGAGCCCGACCCCGCCGCCGCCTTCCCCGTCGCCGTCACCTTCGCCGTCGCCGTCGCCTTCCCCGTCGCCCTCGCCCTCGCCGTCGCCGTCGGGGTCCCCGTCGCCGTCCCCGACGCCGTCTGCCAGCTGACCGGACAGGCGCCGGCCGCGCGCGGCGGCCTGAGCCGAGAGCCTGACAGCGCGGGTGCCGTCCTCGCGACAGTGCCAGGGCGGCAACCCGCGCCTGGGCTCAGTTCGGGCCCAGGCTAACCGGCTCGGTCGGGCCCAGCCCATAAGGCCCGGTCAGGGACCACAGCGCGATTCAATTCGGGACCAGCCCGTGCGGGTCGATGACGAACTTGCGCGCGGCCCCCTTGTCGAAGTCCGCATAGCCTTCTGGCGCCCGGTCGAGCGGGATCACTGTCGCGTTGACGGCCTTGGCGATCTGCGCCTTGTCATGCAAGATCGCCATCATGAGCTGACGGTTGTACATCATCACCGGACACTGGCCGGTGGTGAAGTGATGGGACTTCGCCCAGCCAAGGCCCAGCCTGACGCGCAGCGAGCCGATCTTGGCGTCTTCGTCGATGCCGCCGGGGTCGCCGGTCACGTACAGGCCGGGTATACCCAGGCCGGCGCCTGCCCTGGCGACGGTCATGATGTCGTTGAGCACAGTGGCGGGCGCCTCTGTGGCGCCCGTGCCGTGGCCGCGGGCTTCGAAGCCGACGCAGTCGATAGCGGCATCGACCTCTGGCTCGCCGAGTATCTCCGCGATCATGTCACCGAGCGGCGCGGTGTGGGTGAGGTCGACCGTCTCGCAGCCAAAGCTGCGTGCCTGCGCGAGCCTGTCGGAGTTCATGTCCCCGACGATAACCACGGCTGCCCCGAGTAGCTGGCAGGAGTGCGCGCAGGCCAGGCCTACCGGTCCGGCTCCGGCGACGTATGCCGTCGATCCGGTCGTGACACCGGCGGTGTAGGCACCGTGGTACCCGGTCGGGAAGATGTCGGACAGCATCGTGAGGTCCCGGATCTTGGCCATGGCCTGGTCCTTGTCCGGGAACTTCAGCAGGTTGAAGTCCGCATAGGGGACTAGCGCGTACTCCGCCTGGCCGCCGACCCAGCCGCCCATGTCGACGTACCCGTAGGCAGAGCCTGGCCGGTCGGGATTGACGTTCAGGCACACGCCGGTCTTACGTTCCTTGCAGTTTCTGCAGCGACCGCAGGCAATGTTGAACGGCACGCTGACCAGGTCGCCCACCTTGATGAACTCGACGTCCGGGCCGGCCTCGATGACCTCGCCGGTGATCTCGTGGCCCAGCACCAGCCCTGCGGGAGCCGTCGTCCGGCCGCGCACCATGTGCTGGTCGCTGCCGCAGATGTTGGTCGATACGACCCTGAGGATGACGCCGTGCGGCGTCTTGCGCCCGACGTTTGCGGGATTGACCCCGGGCCCGTCCTGCAGCTCCAGCTTCGGATAATCGATGGTCTCCACCTGGACCTTGCCGGGTGCGAGGTACGCTACCGCCCGGTTTCCTGGCATTGGTGCACCCTCCTTGCTCGTGGCGCCGCATAGCGCGGCTGAACCGTGCCGCAGGACCGCCGCGCCCTGCGCCTCCTGCGCCGGGGCGCGTCACTCCCACGCCAGACAAGAGGGTTTGTGCCCGCCACCGGGCAGTGCCTGTGGCAGCCCGGATCGGTCGGGCTACCCGGGCAATGCAGGCAACCACCCGGGCATGGCCGGCCTGGCCGGATGAAACCGCCAGCCCTGGCCGGGCGACCAGGACCGTGCAGCTACAAGGCGCCCAGCTTGCTGGCGCGGAAGACAAGCTCGGTCCGGTCCTTGGCGCCGAGCTTGCGCATCGCGATCCGCAGGTGGTACTTGACCGTGCTCTCGCTGACATAAAGCCGCCGCGCCACTTGCGGGTTAGTGGCGCCACCCGCGACCAGCCGGACCACCTCGAGTTCCCGGTCGCTGAGCCTGGGCGCCGCAGCCTGGCCGGCGGGCTGGCCGGTGAGGGAGCGGACCACGAGCTGAGCTGACCGTCCGTCGAAACCAGACTGCCCGTGGTACACGGCCCGGACGATGCGCGCGAGCTCCACGGCATCAACATCCTTGAGCACATAGCCGCTCGCGCCGCGCTGCAGCGCTCCGAGCAGCAGCTTCTGATCAAGGAACGTGGTTAGCACGACAACGCGGACTCCCGAATCTTGCTCCACGAGCCTGGTGCAGACATCCAGTCCTTCCGCCGGCTCGCGGTCGCTTAGCTTCAGGTCGAGCAGGACAACGTCGGGCCGCAGCGTGGCCGCTAGGCCGACAGCCTCGGCCGCGTCAGCGGCCTCTCCCACCACGCTAAAGTCCGGTTCCAGGTCCAAGATGGACCGCAGCCCCTGACGGACGATCGTGTGATCGTCGACTACCAGGATGCGGACGGCACTATCACTCACCGCGAACCTCGTCGTCAGGCATGCCCCCGTCCTGCGGGCGGTCGGCGGCTGCCGCGGCAGGTACTCGGACCCGTAGCCGCAGGCCGCCGCCCCTGCGGTGCTCG
Organism: Streptosporangiaceae bacterium; assembly: GCA_030038715.1. Classification (GTDB taxonomy): domain Bacteria; phylum Actinomycetota; class Actinomycetes; order Streptosporangiales; family Streptosporangiaceae; genus JAJYUU01. The sequence continues at coordinate 4,104 of JASHSO010000453.1, read as the reverse complement.
GCAGCGGCGCAGCCGCCTATCTCCCGCGTCCGCTCGGCTATGTTGCGCAATCCGTGCTTGCTGCCGGGACTGCCAGTCGCGCACAGGTAGCGGCCGACCACGCCGGGCTGGCCGCGGCCGTCGTCGGACACTGTCAGCACGGTCTCGGACGCTGTGTAGCGAAGCTGCAGCCATGCATGGTGCGCTCGGGCGTGGCGCAGCACGTTCCATAGCCCTTCCTGGCAGATCTGGACCAGCGAGTGCTCAACCTCAGGCGGTAGCTCGTGCGGTGTCCCGCGCACCCGGACACCGACGTGCAGCTGGCCGACCGACCGGAAGTCGACAGCGAGCTCTCGGAGTGACTGGCCAAGGCCGCCGCCGGGCGGCTCGAGCTGGGATAGCTCGAACACAGCCGCCCGGATGCTCTCCAGCGCCGAGCGGCACAGGTCCTTGCTCGCGGCTACCCGGTCGTATCCGGGCAAGCGCCGGTCCTGGTGACGCTGGCACCACTCCAGGTGCATGCCGATGCCGACAAGGCACTGCGCGACGCCGTCATGGAGGTCGCGGGCGATCCGGTGCCGCTCGGCGCTGAGGAGCTCGGCCCGGCGCGCTCGGGCCAGCCTGCCCCGGGCGCGCTTGAGCTGCTCGTTGCGGCGGGTGAGCTCGTCTGCGCGGCGCTCAGCCTCCGCCCAGCCCTCGATGGCCTGCCGCCGGATGTACTCGCTGTGCTCGTAGAGCCAGGCCTGTCGCAGGGCGGCGGCGATCTGGTTGGCCATGGTCTCCAGGATCGAGACGGCTACACCGTCCTCCCCGCAGGGGCGTGGCATCCCGACAAGCAGCGTCCCAACTCGGCGGACCCCGAGCCGCATCGGGACGCCAAGCACGGCCGCGTCGCGCAGCACCGTGGCCGCATCCGGCACACGCACCGCCAGCGCAAGCGTGTCCTGCGCCGACGGCGCGCATGGACCGACCACCGACGGCAGGCGCCAGGTGAAGCTGGTGGGACCGGTTGGCGGCGTGTCGGCGCCGGTCAGCACGCACGCTGCCCACTGCGCGTCGAGCAGGGTGCCGACGGCCTGCAGGACGCCGTCGCACAGCGCGGCGGGCCCCAGCGCGGTGTTGCACATGGCGTCCGACAGGGCTCGCAGGGCGGCGAGCGCTCGCCCGAGATCACGCCGCGCTCCCTGCCACCGGGCGTAGTAGCTCGCCTTGGACGAACGCACGCCGATCAGTTGTTCGAGCCGCTTTTCCTCGGCGTCCTCCAGCGCCGCGCCACTTCCAGCGGCGTGAGGTGACCTGAGTTCTGTGTCTGCGGGCAGGCTTCCGGCGGTGACCGGGCTACCGGGCGGCGCTACAGATGGCACGTCGGAACCCGAGCCGCGTGTGGTCGGCACCATCGCCGTCGATGGCAACGGTCCCGGCGCGATCCCGACACCAGCGGGCCGTGACATTCCAGGCTCGGTCGTTCGGCCGTGGCCGGCGGTCACGGCGGGTGCCCCGCCGGAGCGCGCCAAGACCTCATGGTGGGCCACCTTCCAGCTGTCCGTATTCGGCTGCAGGCCGGTACCCGGCCCGGCGCTGCTGACCCGGCGAGCTGACTTGCCCTACAACCGCATCCTACGAGCCGGTCCGGTGACCCGGCGGAGCGGTCGGCAGGGGATCGGGCGCGCCAGCTGGCCTGGCCGGCTAGGCTGTCGGCATCATGACGCGCGGCCTGCTTCTTCGCGGCCGCGGCGAGGCCCGGTAGCAGACCGGTCGGCCCCTCGCCGCGGGGGGCTGTGCTGTGCCGACCGACTCGTTCCCCGTAGCGCTTGCCCCTAACCGGCGCGGCACTCGCCAGCACAATCCGTCAGGAGCGCAGCTAGTCATGAGCAGTCCCTCATCTCAACGTCCGTCGGGCATGCCGTGCCATCGGTATCGCCCGTTCCCGGCCATAGACCTGCCCGACCGGCAGTGGCCGAGCCGCACGATCACAACCGCGCCGCGATGGCTGTCGACCGACCTGCGGGATGGCAACCAGGCGCTGATCGACCCCATGAACGCAGCCCGCAAGCAGGCCATGTTCGACCTGCTCGTCCGGATGGGCTACAAGGAGATCGAGGTGGGATTCCCTGCCGCCAGCCAGACGGACTTCGACTTCATACGCGGGCTGATCACCAGCGGCGCGATCCCGGAGGACGTGCGTATTTCGGTGCTGACGCAGGCCCGGGAGGAGCTGATCGAGCGGACTGTCCAGTCGCTGGCCGGAGCCCGCCAGGGCACTGTCCACCTGTATAACGCGGCTGCGCCGCTTTTCCGCGGCGTCGTGTTCGGCTGGGAGGGCGATGGCCGCCAGGAGTGCAAGGCCGTGGCGGTCGACGGAACCCGAGCCGTGCTGAAGTACGCCGACGAATACCTCGCTGGAACCGACTTCGGTTATGAGTACTCGCCGGAGATCTTCATGGACACGGAGCTGGACTTCGCACTGGAGATCTGCGAGGCGGTGATGGATGTCTGGCAGCCGGGGCCGGATCGCGAGATCGTGCTGAACCTGCCCTGCACCGTCGAGCGATCGACTCCTAACGTGTATGCGGACCAGATCGAGTGGATGAGCAGGAACCTGTCCAGGCGCGAAAACATCGCGCTGTCGGTGCATACCCATAACGACCGCGGTACCGCGACCGCCGACGCTGAGCTGGCGGTGCTGGCCGGGGCCGAGCGCATCGAGGGCTGCCTGTTCGGCAACGGCGAGAGGTCCGGCAACGTGGACCTGGTCACGCTGGGCCTCAATCTCTATAGCCAGGGCATCGACCCCATGATCGACTTCAGCGACATCGACGAGATCCGGCGGACCGTGGAGTACTGCAACGGCATCGGCGTGCACGAGCGGCATCCCTACGCAGGCGACCTTGTCTACACCTCGTTCTCCGGTTCACACCAGGATGCGATCAAGAAAGGCTTCGACCGGCTGGAGCGAGTAGCCGCCGCGGCCGGACGGCCGGCCAGCGAGCTGCCGTGGGCGATGCCCTACCTGCCGATCGACCCGAAGGACGTTGGCCGGTCTTACGAGGCTGTGATCAGGGTTAACTCCCAGTCCGGCAAGGGCGGTGTCGCCTACATCATGAAGGCAGATCACCACCTCGACCTGCCCCGCAGGCTGCAGATCGAGTTCAGCCAGGTGATCCAGCGCCACACCGACAGTGCGGGTGGCGAGGTCGATCCAGCGCAGATGTGGCAGATCTTCGCGGCCGAGTACCTGAACCCGGGCGCTTTCGACCTGCTCAGCTTCTCCTCGGCCAGCAAGGACGGCGTCGAGCTGATACGCACGGCCATCCGGGCGTTCGGCACTGAGTACAACCTGACTGGCGCCGGGAACGGCCCGATAGCCGCGTTCTGCGACGCGCTGTCGAAGGTCAACCTGGGCCTCGGCGGGGTCAACGTGCGCGTGCTCGACTACGCCGAGCATGCCCTGACAGCGGGCCGGGATGCCGAGGCCGCCGCATACCTGGAGATCGAAGTAGGCGACCGCGTGCTGTGGGGCGTCGGTATCAGCTCCTCGATCGTGCGCGCCTCGATGCTCGGGGTGATCAGCGCGCTGAACAGGGCCGCCGTCCGGGTCGACGCCGCCTAGCGCTGGTAGAACGGGTGGGCATGGGCGGACATCCAAGTGTCGATCCGGTCGGGCTCGTACTCGCCGGGGAACGTGACGTCGATGGGGAAGCCGACGTCTGCCGGCCAGGCGGCGACCGCGCGCTCCACGGCGCCGGCGACTGCGTCCCTGGCGGCGACGTCGGCGGGGTCATCGAGGGTTACCGACAGGACGAGTCCCTCGCCGGCGAGTTCCACGGCGAGCCAGCCCGCTGACGCTCGGCTGGCCGCCGGGACCGCCGCCAAGGCCGGCCGTAGCCGCTCGGTTAACCATTGGGCCTCGGCCGGGAGCGGGCCCAAGCTGACCCCGTCGTCGGCGCCCGGAGGCGTTCGAAGGTTCGCTGGGGTGGCGGCTGCGCGTGCCCTGGCGTCGTCCTCTCGGGTGCCCCCTGGGCTTTCGGGGTCGTCCCTCCTGGCTGCACGGTCGGCAGCGAGGTAGGCGACGCCCTGCGGATAGATCGGCACGCTCTGCTGAGCGCCTGCGTTGAGCGCGATTCC
>JASHSO010000042.1 GCA_030038715.1 Streptosporangiaceae bacterium | reverse complement strand
GCAGGCGAGCGGAGAATACTGCACCTTTCGAATAAGTGCGCTTCCCCAGCAGAACGAGCAGCGTTTGATGAAGTTTTCCCAGCTCAGGCGGGGTGCGGTCGGTCGGCTTCGCCTCGCCTGAGCGGTGATTAGACGTCTCACGTTGCATCTGATGCAACCGGCCATTGACCTGCGGCGTGGCCTGCGGTCACAAACTTAGCGTAACGTGGTTGAAGCTTTATGCTAATGTGCTTTTATGCGCACCACGATTGAGATGCCCCCGACGCTCATGCGAGCCGCGAAGGCACGTGCCGCCGAGGAAGGCGAGAGCCTCAAGGATCTAGTCAACCGGGCCGTGGCACGCGAGGTGGGCCTTCCCGCCACGCCAAAGGGAAAGACAGGGCGGGTGACGCTTCCGCTGATCGCGCCTGACGCTACGCCGAACGTCCTGGTAACTAATGACGACATCGCGGACGCGTTCGATGCCGAGGATGTTCAGAGGTTCGCATCCAAGTGAAGCTGGTGGATGTTGGCGTCTGGCTGGCAGCTGTTTGGGGACGACACGTCCACCATCCGGTTGCGGCGGACTGGTTCGGCAAGGAGACGGATCAGATCGGCTTCTGCCGGATTACGCAAATGGGACTGCTACGGCTGCTATCCAACCCCGCTATCATGGGCGACGATGCCATCGACCGCAGCCAGGCATGGCGAACCTACGATCAACTCTGGGCCGACGAACGCGTTCTCTGGGCTGATGAGCCGACCGAACTGGATGCGGTCTGGCGGGCCATCTCCGCGCGTGACGACAAGAGCCACAAGCTGTGGACCGATGACTACCTCGCGGCCTTTGCCCAGGCTAGTGACGCCACGTTGATAACTCTCGATCGCAAGGTACCCGCCCGTTACCCTTCCGTTCGGGTCGAACTGCTGCACTTCTGATCACGTCCTGGGACAGTGGCGTCAGGTGCAGCGACAAGTCCTGCAGGCTCGTTCTGGAGGCACCCGGAAGAATAATCCCAGTTCAGGAAGGGTGAGCCTAGTGCTTGCACCGCTCCTGAATGCCAGCCGGCTCCAGTGCGATGGGTGACTGGTCGGCAATCCTTACGGCGGCCGCCGGTAACTGCGGATCTGGGATTGAGGCCGGATGGCGTGACCTTTCAGAACTCGCTCCTGAGCTGATCGGTCTCCCGGAGCCATTCGAGGAGCCGTTCAAATGCTGGCTGCTCGCGGATGCGGGCGAGCGCCCAGCGGATCGCGTCAGCGCGGGTGCCGGCGATGCCCGCCATGACCAGCGTATCGATGGTTTCCAGGCCGGAACGGCCCAGCGTAGTGTGCATGTCAACCTGGGTTCTCTCCCCGACTTCCCATGCCCGCGCGTCGGCGAGGCGTTGCGAGAGCAACAGGTGGCACCGCGGACCGTGGCCCTCGCGGCCGACGGTTTTCTCGGGGGTGAACTCGACCAGCCTGATCTCGCGGAGTGTTCTTGCCAGGTGGCCAGCGAACTCCTCCATGGCCGCCCCGTGGTCGCGTTGGAACGCCCGCACCGACCGCTCGTAGTCGTCAGGCCCGTCCGCCGCGAGCAGCACCCGGACCCACAGGTCGCCTGGCTCGATCGCCGGGTCGTCACCGTATTGCAGCAGCACCACCTGCCGCACCGCGTCGCCGGGGAATCGCTGTCTGGCCTCAGCGTCGATCTCGCGTTCAATGTCGTCCAGCCCAACCCGGTCCATCGCGGCCTCCCCGACTCGGCGTGAAATCCACGCTAGTGCCGCGATTTATCTGGGCCAACGCAATATTCGCCCGGCGCCCGCCGCCTGGTTGCGTGCCGTCGCCGGAGACCCGGGGAGCAACCAGCGCGTCCGCAAGCAGATCCTGAACTGGCGCGAGGCTGTGTGGCCGTCGGCATGGCGATGTGGTCAGCGAGGCCGAGTTTCGTGTTGGCGTTGCCCGAGGCGATCTTGCTGTCGTCCGCAGGGTTGGGTTGGTGTCGAAGAACTGCTGGACGAGGCGCCGGGCAGGTGTCCATCTGGACCAGCGCCAACCGTCGTGCTAGCGGATCCGCGGCGAGCCATCGCCCGCGACCTAAGCCGGCCAGGAGGCACAAGCACGATGATCTACCAGCTATACGAAGCCGAGCGCATCAAGTCGACCGCCGAGCAGCGCGTCGCTGACGCCCGTCGCGGTGAACTCGCCGCGGCCATCTCGCGATCGATCCGTGGGCGAGGTCAGCGTGCGCGTGCCCTGAAGAGCCGGCGGCTACACTTCTACCGCGCCAAGCGCAGGGCCACCAGCTTTCTGTCCCAGCGGCGGCCGACGGGCTGAACAGCTGCCACACCCGCTCGCAGCCCGAATATGACCAGCACGCACCCGCACGAACAGCGCTGGAGAAGGCCATGCGATACATGCTCATTCACTTCTTCGACGAGTCCACCGAGCTGACTGGTGAGCAGCATGCCAGGGTGGAATCTGAGCTCTCTGCCTGGATCGACAAGACGACCAAGGACGGCGTTAACCTGGGCGGAGCACGCCTCAGGCCACCTGCCGATGCCTCGACCGTCCGGCTACGCCACAACCAGGTCCTGGTCTCCGACGGCCCGTTTGCCGAGACCAAGGAACAGATCGCCGGGTACGACCTTATTGAGTGCACAGACCTAGACCAGGCGATCAGGGTGGCATCGGAGCATCCGACAGCATGGCTCGGTTCTATCGAGGTGCGGCCCGTCGCGCAGGCGTGAGGCCGATGACTGGGGAGAAGGCCGGCCCCAGCGTCAGCCGGTTGCCGCTACGGCGTACGCTTCCGGCCGAACGGGGACTGCATCAGGCCACTCTCAGGGGGGAGTTGCATCGATGGCAACATACGTGGCGCTCGTCAACTGGACCGACCAGGGCATCGCCGGTTTCAGGGACTCCGCGAAGCGGATTGACGGCTTCGCCAAGGACCTTCAGGAACGGGGTGGGAAGCTTCGGGACGCCTACTGGACGCTGGGCAACTATGACATGGTGGCGATCATGGACGCACCCGACGACGAGACGATCACCGCGGCGCTCCTGCAGGCCTGTGCGGTGGGGAACGTCCGGACGTCGACACTGCGGGCCTTCAGCAAGAAGGAGTTCGCTGACATCGCCAAGCGAGCGGGCTGATCCGGGCCACCCGGCGCCTCGCTGCCGGGCGGAGGCCAAGGCGGCCGGGCGGCAGCGGATGCTGAGCTGGGCCGCCGGGCTGCTGCACGACTGATCCGCGACGCGGAGGCGGGTCCGGACTGTGGTCGGCGCGGCGAGCTGGCCTACGGCTTGACCTGCCGTCCTCGAGTCCACACCCCAGTCACGTGCTCGGGCTTGGCCAGGACGGTGATGTCGGCGAGAGGGTCGGCGTCCAGCGTCAGGAAGTCGGCGTCATAGCCAGGCGCCAGTCGCCCGCTGCGCGGTGCCTGCGGCCCGAGCGTGCGCGGTGCTACTTCCGTGGCCGCGGCGATCGCCTGCAGAGGTGTCATGCCGAGCGACACCAGGTGGGCCAGCTCTGACCCGTTGTGACCCCACGAGTTTGGCAGGTCCATGCCTGTCATGCCGGTGTCAGTGCCCATGGCAACGGTGACGCCGCGCTCGATGGCGAGCCGGACTGCGCTGGCGTGAGTATCGGCGAGTGCGGTGAGCTTGGCCGCCGCGTACGGGGGCACGCTGGCCAAGTTCTTCAGCATGTCCTCGATGATGCTGCGGGTGGGCACCAGGATCGCGCCGGTCTCGCGCATCGCGTCGCATGCCTCCTCGTCCAGGTAGCTGCCGTGCTCGATCGTCGCGACGCCTGCCTCGACGGCTGCCATGATCCCCGGCTTGCCATGGCAGTGGGCCGCTACCACGCGTTCTGCGAGGCCTGCCACCTCGACGATCGCGCGCAACTCAGCCACGGTGAACTGTTGGTGTATGGGGCTGTCCACCTCCGACAGCACCCCACCCGAGGCGCACACCTTGATGACCCGGGCGCCCCTGCGCAACTGCTCGCGCACCGCTTTCATGCACTCCGCCGGGCCGTCGGCCAGCCGTACTGCTCCGTCGTGAGCAGCGAAGTCGTGCACGAAGGACAGCGGGTAGCCGTGCAGGTCGCCGTGCCCGCCTGTGGTGCTGAGGATCGCGCCAGCGGCGTAAATCGACGGTCCATCCACTATGCCTTCGTTGACCGCCGACGCCAGGTAGACGCCGAGGCCGCCCACCTCACGGACCGAGGTAATGCCAGCCCGCAGCGCGTT
>JASHSO010000452.1 GCA_030038715.1 Streptosporangiaceae bacterium | reverse complement strand
TTCCACCCCGCCAATCGCAGCAGCGCTCGTGCACTGAACTCTCCGTCGCCGTGAGCGATGCTCTCCCCGTACTGCTCGATGTACTGCTCAATCAGGATTCGCACGGCCCGGACTCCCGTGTCTCGGGCCGTGACTGCTTCCTGCAGCATCCGTTCGCTAGTTCCTGGCTCAGTGGGGTCGTACGGCCATTGCTTGAGCCGTTCGGTCCTGAGGATCTCCGCGCGCAGGGCGTAAACGTGCGCCCAGAGTCGTGACAGGGCTTCCTCGTGCTCGTTGCGGTCCCTGTCGGTGATCTCGCCGAACGCGACTGACGGGGTGTCTCCAGAGATGGCCAGCGGCGGCGGTGTGTCGCGTTCTCGGGGAATGTAGTTCTGGCTGACACGATGCAGGAGCCAGGCCAGACGCTGCACGATCTTCGGTTCGATGTGCTTGCGGAAGTGGTCAGTGCTGCGGTCGGCGGCTCGTGCCGCCCTGTCACGTCGCTCGGTGAGTGTGGTACCGCGCGATCCTGGCGCGACGCCGAACAGTTCCTGTGCTGCGCCCGCCAGCACGTCGTCGGGGTAGGTCGCGAGCAGTCGCCGGAGCAGGTCATCCAGTGCCTTCATGCGGCTGAGCCCGCTGTGGGGGTCGATGGAGCGGCCCGCACGTCCGCGGCCGTCAGCTTCCGGAGCGGCCGTTTGCCGATCATGCCGGTGACTGGTCGGAGCGTGTAGCGGTTCATGGCCACCGTCTTGGGCGACCGTCCGCTCAGCCCGTGAGCGAGCCACTCTTCCACCGCATCGGCAACGGTGTAGGCCTCCTTCGGGCGGACGCCCGTAGCCAGCTCCTCGCGAAGATCCTGCAGTTTCGCGCGCACCGCTGTCTTGGTTCGCGCTGTCACATACTTGCGGAGCCGCTTGCCGCCGGGCCCGAAGCCGAGCGAGATGGCACCGCGCCACCGCCCCGGACAGTGACGGTGGTCCTCCGGATCGCGGCACGGCCCCGTGTGCGAGAAGTAGACCGACGTCTGGCCCTGGCCCTGCTTCATGGGCCACAAGCTACGCCGGTTTTGGCCCGGTGGCTGCCACTCATGGCTGCCACCCCACTCAAGCTAGATATTCGTAGGCCTCTGACCTGGGTGGAGCTAAGGGGACTCGAACCCCTGACTTCTTGCATGCCATGCAAGCGCTCTACCAGCTGAGCTATAGCCCCTCGGGCGCGGGCGTTCCGGCCGCAACGCCACGCCAGTGTACAAGAGATGCGCTAGTTCCCGTCGTCTCCGCCCGTCTCGTCAATGCCAGCGTCGTCGCCGCCCCCGTCGGCCACCGGCTCGGGCAGCATGCCGACATTGTGCTCCAACAGGCGCCACCTGCCACGACGACGGGAGAGTACAGACCAGTGGCAATTGCCAAACGGGCCGAGCGGCCTGAGGTCGTCCGGAATGCCGAGCACGCGCGAGACGCCAAGGCCAAGCGCGGCACCGTGCCCCACGACCACGGCCATCGAGCCCGGCGCCAGTCCGTCGGCAATCCGCTCGAGCGCCTGCGACGCGCGATCAGCAACGACCGCAGATGACTCGCCGTCTGGCGGGATCCAGGCCGCGAAGGATTCCGGGAACTGCTCGCGGATCTCATCGGCGGTCTTGCCCTCGAAGGACCCGCCGTTCCGCTCGCGCAGATCCTTGTCGATCTGAACAGTAAGTCCGGTAAGCCTGGCCAGGTAGGCCGCGGTCGCCGATGCCCGGATCAGGTCCGATGAGAAGATCGCATCAGGCCGCAACGCCGCCAGGTAGCGCGCCGCACGCGCTGCCTGCCTGAGGCCGAGCGCATTCAGCGGGACGTCGGTCTGGCCCTGAAACCGTCGCTCTGCGTTGAAGTTGGTCTGGCCATGCCGCCACGCCACCAGCCGCACTGCCTCGGAGCCGTCGCCGCCAGGCGGCCACATGCTGATGCTCCCGGTAGTCAGCGCGCCCCCCTGCCGACAGCGCCCACTCCCCCGGCCCCGACCGGCTCGGGCAGCGGGATCCTCGGGCAGTCCTTCCACAGCCGTTCCAGGGAGTAGTAGATCCGCTCCTCGGCGTGCTGGACGTGGATCACGACATCGAGGTAATCCAGCAAAACCCAGCGCGCCTCCCGCTCCCCCTCGCGGCGGGCTGGCCTGGCGCCGGCCCGGCGCAGCTTCTCCTCGATCTCATCCACGATCGCGCGCACCTGGCGATCGTTGGCGGCCGAGCAGAGCAGGAACGCGTCGGTGATGACGAGTTGCTCGCTAACGTCGTAGGCGATGATGTCGGAAGCGAGCTTGTCAGCCGCGGCTGCGGCCGCGATCTCCACGAGCTCGACGGCCCTCTTAGTGGCAGTCACGAGTGCTGGTAGTCCTCCTTGTTAGCCGCTGGCTGGGACCAGCCTATCCGGCTCAGCCGACAACGCCAGCGCCGCAGCCGCGTGCTTTGCGGTTTTTTGTAGGGTAACGGGGAGCTTCCAGTCCGCAGCGGCCCGTCAGGCCCGGTCGCTCATGTCAGACCGCGCGGCACTCCACAGCGCTGAGCGCAAGCCCACCGGAAAACCGCGCACGCACGTACCTGGTGCGCGGCCCCCCGTCACCCGTCCAGCCGTCGGCACGCATACCCCCACAGCCACGCGCAGCAGCGTCGACGTGCCGCTACCGTTTGTCCCTCGACGCGATGAGTCCGACACTCCCGCATCAGCACTTCGTAATTGCTGGGTGGCCACGTACCATGGCAAAACGGTCACGAAAATCGCTGGAACCATTACAAAGTGGAACTGACGCGAGTTGTTGGGGTGCGGATCTCTGGCTCGCTCGGCTAGTCGCAGTAAAGCCCGCGCTTGGATATGTACTGCACGATACCGTCCGGGACCAGGTACCAGATTGGATGCCCGCCACGCACTCGCTCACGGCACTCGGTTGACGAGATCGCCAGAGCCGGGATCTCCACTAGGCTGATCCGGCCCGCCGGCAGGTCGGCCATCTCGAGCCGGTGCCCCGGGCGGGTGCAGCCGATGAAGTGCGCGAGTGAGAACAG
>JASHSO010000451.1 GCA_030038715.1 Streptosporangiaceae bacterium | reverse complement strand
ACTCCGGCATGCCAGCGCCGGGCAGCTGACCGTCGATCGCGAGAGCCTGCCCCTGGCCGATGCGGCGACGGGTTGGACCCGGTGCGGGAAGCCGCCACACCGACGGGCTGTGCTGATTCCCTAGCTTCAGGAAGCGGAACGGGCTGCGCCAGGTCATGCTTACTCCGCCTGGAAGTCGGCGGCCGGGCGGACTGCTGCGAAGCGGTTCCACCGCGTTCCCTTCCCTATTTCGCCGGCCCGGCGCCAGCTCACAGGTGTGGGCCACCGCGTCCGCGTCACGAGGCCCCCGCGGCTCAGTAACCTGGGATCATGAAGGCGGGTGGCGCCCTCGTGCTCGCCGCAGACCCCGAGGAAGCCGGGCGACGCGCGGTCCTGCAGGCACGCGCGTCCCTGGGAGATGCGGCCCCGTCGCTCGGTGTACTGTTCGCCTCGGTCGAGTTTCTCCGGACCGCGCAGGCCCTGGTCGAGGCGGTGACCGAGCAGACTGGTCCGCTGCCGTTGATCGGCTGCGTCGCCGAAGCGGTCGTGAGCGGCTCCCGCGAGGTCGAGGAGGGACCCGCAGTTGCGCTCTGGCTGGCAGCCGAGCTTGGCCCGGTCGAAACGTTCGCCATGGACTATGTCCGGACGCCCGGCGGCGGTGTGATCGGGGGCTATCGGTTCGAGCCCGAGCGGCCCGGCGCGCACCTGATGATCTGCGACCCGTTCACGTTCCCGGCTGACGACCTGCTCGGCCACCTCAACGCGCACGTCGCCGGCACGGTGGTCGTCGGCGGGCTGGCCAGCGGCGGGCTCCGGGTCGGCCAGAGCAGGCTCTTCCTGGACGGCCGCGTCCTGTCCCGCGGCGCCGTGGGCGCACACCTGGCGCAGGCCGAGGTGCACGCCCTGGTGTCGCAGGGGTGCAGGCCGATCGGTGACCCGTTCACGATCACCGCCGCCGAGGGCCGCGTGGTCACCGAACTCGGCGGGCGCCCGCCGATCACGCGCCTGCAGGAGCTGGCGGCCGGCCTGCCCGCGCGGGACAGGGAGCTGCTCGCGCGCGGCTTGCACGTGGGGCTGGCCATCGACGAGTACCAGGGCGAACGGCACCAGGGCGACTTCTTGATCCGCGGCGTGGCCGGCGCTGACCAGCAGTCCGGGGCCATCGCCGTCGGCGACGACGTGCAGGTCGGCCAGACGCTCCAGTTTCAGGTTCGCGACGCGGACTCAGCCGATGCAGACCTGAGGCAGACCCTGGAGCGGACATTCAGCGAACTCGGCGGTCGCGAGCCTGGTGGTGCCCTGCTGTTCACGTGCAACGGGCGTGGGTCGAAGCTGTTCTCCACGCCGGATCACGACGCCGGGCTGCTGGCATCAATCCTGGGCGAGATCCCGGTCGCGGGGTGCTTCTGCGCCGGAGAGCTCGGACCAGTTGGCAGCCGGAACTACTTGCACGGCTTCACCGCGTCGGTCGCGATGTTCCCAGCCGACCCGGGAACGTTAGGCTGACCGGGTGTCCGATCACTACCGCGCGCCAGGCTGGTTCACGCGGAATGTCTTCAACCAATCGGTGGCGTTCCTGACCGGGCGTGGCGTCAGCGTCATGGGCTCGCGCGTCCTTGCAGTGCAGGGCCGGACCTCTGGCCAGTGGCGCACCACACCGGTCAACTTGCTCACTCACGACGGTCGACGGTATCTGGTCGCCCCGCGCGGCGAGACGCAGTGGGTGCGCAACCTGCGAGCCGTGGGAACCGGTGAACTCCGGCTAGGCAGCCACGCCGAGCCGTTTCGTGGCCGGGAACTTGGTGACGACGAGAAGGTGCCGGTGCTGCGCGCCTACCTCCGCAAGTGGAAGGCGGAGGTCGGCATCTTCTTCGAGGGCACCGGACCGGACTCCAGCGACGTTCAGATCCGCGCCATTGCCCCCAAGCACCCTGCATTCGAGGTCCTCGCAGTCGGTGGGGATGAACCGCCCGGGTGCTGAGGCCGCCAGCTGGTGAGGGTCGCGGTCGTGTGGAGGTCGGTCAGGGGGGCCGCCAAGTACGCCGAAGTTCGAAGCCGTTGGCGTCAGCACCTGTCGGCGCTGCTGGTAGCGGGCGAGGGACTGGACGGCTCAGCATCGGGCGGCTGGCAAGCGAGCTGCTAATGAGCTAGAGCGGCCTGATCGCCCACTTCGGCTCCAAAGAAGACCTGCAGCTCGCGGCTGTTGAGGAGGCCGGCAGCGCTAAGTCCGGGAAGTGACCGCGCCCGCCCTCGCAGCCGGGTCCGGAGTCACCCGCCTGCACGCGCTGTGCGAGGCTTTCTTGTCCTACATCGAGCGCATGGTATTGCCCGGGCGGGTGCTTCTTCGCTTCCGCCATGGGCGAGTTCGATGGGCAAGGCACCAGGCCCGGTCCGCGACCGCGCTGAACCAACGGGGGTAGCGCGGTGTCTTGGCCCTCCGGCCTTCTTCGTCGCGTCGGCGCCATGTCCGGGCTCAACTCGAGCGCTTTAAGATATTGCCGTTCGATGACGCCTGCAGTGCGGATCGGTGTGTGGACAGCGATGAACGATGACCGGATACTGCGCTTGCCGACCGGTGAGCTCATTTCCATTATCCGGACCGGATCCGAGACTGCCGGTGAGGTCTTTGAGTTCGAATCCGTACTGCCCTCGGGGCTGTCCGGGCCGCCCGCCCACTGGCACCG
>JASHSO010000450.1 GCA_030038715.1 Streptosporangiaceae bacterium | reverse complement strand
CGCATGCACCGTTTTGCGCGCCACCCCGAACCGGGCCGCCACCTCGGTCACCGTCTCACCGTCGGCGATCACCGCCCGCACCGCCTCATACCGCTGCTCAACCACAGACAACTCCCTCATGAACCGGGAGTGTCACCGATCAGCCGAAGTATGCGTAACCCATCAGCCGCAACACTGTCACCCATCAACCGGAACTCAAATGGGCCGTATCAGCCGGAGTAATACACCAGCTGGTGGGGCGCCTGGGGCTCGAACCCAGAACCCACGGATTAAAAGTCCGCTGCACTTCCATTGTGCTAACGCCCCGGATCTTACGTCCGGCTGCCCTGCTGACCTTGCTATATCGTCGGCGCGCCAACTGTTGGCCGGACGCGCATGAGCTTATAGGCGTCAGTTCCTGAGGTCACCGAACACCCCGCCTTGCCTCAGTCGGCCCAGCGACGTTCTTGGCAGCCAACGATATGCCAGACACCGTGGACGGCGTGCCGTAGCCGCGGCCCGCTCGGCCTGGCAAGCCGCGACCGGCTGACGTCACTTCCGCATCGGTAACATCGCGGTTCGTGAACACCTCGTTCTACGAGCCGCTCGGGCCGGGCCGGTACCGGGCGTTGCCAGCCACGGCGGGCCCGTGGAGCGCCGACGCGCAGCACGGCGGTCCGCCCTCCGCCCTGGCGGTCCGCGCACTCGAGCTGCACGATCCAGCCGAGAACATGAGAACGGCGCGGGTCGCCGTGGACATCCTGCGGCCAGTTCCGGTGAGTACGGTCACCCTCAGGACCCGAACAGCCCGGCCCGGCAAGCGGGTCGCCCTCGTCGAGGCGGTGATGGCGGCCGACGATCAGGAGGTGCTGCACGCACGGGCGTGGCGGATCACGTGCTCGGGCGTAACTCCCGTCATTGCCCGGGGCGGTGGCGCCCCGGCGATCCCGGACAGCACCGGCAAGCCGAGATTCCATGGCATGCACGCCTCGGGTTACTTGTCGGCTGTCGACTGGCGGTTCGTGTCGGGCGGGTTCGATCAGCTAGGCCCGTGCCAAGCGTGGGCCCGGCCGCGCATTCCGCTACTGCCCGGCGAGGAGATGTCGCCGATGTCCCGGACGCTGCTGATTGCCGACTCTGGTAGCGGGCTCGCCGCGGCTCTGGACCCGCGCAGGTTCGTGTTCATCAACGTCGACCTGACTGTCGTGCTGCAGCGCGACCCGGTCGGCGAGTGGCTGCTGCTCGACTCGCTGACAACGATGGGCGGAACGGGTACTGGGCTGGCTGACACTGTGCTGTCCGATGCCAGAGGCACGGTGGGCACGGGCGTGCAGACGCTACTCGTCGCGGCGCGCTAGCCGGGGGCATGTTCTGATGAAGCAGGGCGATCATTGCAGGGGGCGCCGTGTGAGCACGCTGACGGCCTATGCAAGCGGCTTGCGATAGCTTGCGTCGCCCTCAGCGGCCCGGCAGGTCGCCCCAGTCGATCGTCACGGCGTCCGCCGCGTCCGGGTGGCGCTGCAACCAGGCACGCGCATAAGGGCAGAGCGGGACCACGGTGAGGTTCTCGGCGGCGGCCTTGCGCACGGCCGCCGCCACGAGCCGGCCGCCAAGGCCGCGGCCAGACAGCGCCTCGGGCACCTCCGTGTGCACCAGCACAAGGCGGCCGGCCCGGACCCGGTAGGTGAGCTCGGCCAGCCGGTCGTCAGTGCCGATCTCCAACCGTGACTTGTCCCGGTTGTCTGTCACGTCGGGCTTGTCGTTCGCAGCGGTCATCGTTCGCTCACTTCTCTTCGAGGTACCGTGCAGCGCGGCCTGCGTAGGCGAAGATCGCGGTGATCGCGGCCGCTCCTGCTGAGACGGCGAGCGGAAGCCCCGGACCCGTGTGCAGGTAAAGCGCCGCCCCCGCGGTGGCGCCGGCCAGCATCGCGAGCACGGCGGCGGTACGCCTGCCGGACTTCGGGTTGGTGCCGCCCGCCAAAGCGGAGTCGGCGGCCAGGCCAGTAAGGGTCATGGTCAGGACCGTCGTCGTCATGTCAGGCACCGCCAGGCGCCGGATGACCGCGTTCCTGATGCCCATGGCGAACGCCAGCACTGCGATCGTCGTGTACCTGCCCCAGCCGGTCGCAACGGTGCTGGCCGTCGCGGCGATAATCGCCGCTGCTGCGACGAACACCGCCTCGATGCCGATCGCTGTCACCAGCAGGCGGCTGCGGCGAGTTACGGCGTTGCTGATTCGCCCACCGCAGACTGCTCCGATCAGGAACACGCCGAGCGAGGTGAGGCTCGCAGTGACCGAGAAGCCAGGCGCGCCGGCGGCCGCGAGTCCGAGGACGACCACGTTCCCGGTCATGTTGGCCGTGAAGACGCGCCCGAGCCCGAGATAGCAGACCGCATCGACCAGGCCGCTGAACAGGGTGAGGGCCAGCAGGACTAGCAACAGGGACCGCTCGCCGCTGTCGCTGGCCACTGCCGGATTCTCTCATCTGCACCGTCTGCGCAGTTCGGAGGGAACGGGCTGGCGCGTGCAGGCAGCGTTCCCCCCGGTTCACCGCGGCCTGGCGGCGGTCAGCCGCTTCCGCTCGGCCTGGATCGCTGGGGCTTGGCGGAAGAGAGCAGCGCCTCGGCGCCGACCGGCCGGAAGCCAGCGGCGAGGAAAGCCCGCACGCTCGCCGCGTTTCCCGGCGCGATCTGGGCCCAGATGGGCTCGCCCCTCGGCCCGAGATGCCTGGCGGCACGGGCCAGTAGCCTGCCGAGGCCGAGCCCGCGGTGATGCTCGTCGACCTCGACCGCTACCTCGAGGCGCCCGGCGACGCCGCGTCCCACCAGCACGATGCCGCCGGTGGCCTGCCATGCAGTGACGTCGTCGCGGTAGCGCATCGCTCGCGC
>JASHSO010000449.1 GCA_030038715.1 Streptosporangiaceae bacterium | reverse complement strand
TCGACCTTGACGAGGCCTATGCCTGGGGCTGGAGTGAGGTCACCCGGCTGGAGTCGGAGATGGCGCGGGTAGCGACGGAGATCACGCCCGACGGGACCATCGAGCAAGCGGTCGCCGCGCTGGACGCCGATCCACAGCGGAAGATCATTGGTTCGGACAACCTGCGCTCCTGGATGCAGGAGTTTGCCGACCGCACGATCGCCGAGTTGCACGGGACCCACTTCGACATCCCCGAGCCCGCACGGCGGATCGAGGCGATGATCGCACCGACCAGTGACGGCGGTATCTACTACACCGGGCCGAGCGAGGACTGGACCAGGCCGGGGCGGATGTGGTGGACGGTGCCGCCAGGTGTCGAGGAGTTCAACACCTGGAAGGAAATCACCACCATCTACCACGAGGGAGTGCCCGGCCATCATCTTCAGGTGAGTCAGGCTGTCTTCGAGAAGGAGTCGCTTAACCGCTGGCAGCGGCTGCTGTGCTGGGTGTCGGGTCACGGCGAAGGCTGGGCGCTGTACGCCGAGCGGCTGATGGAGGAACTCGGTTACCTGTCCGATCCCGGCGCACTGCTCGGCTTGCTCGACAGCCAGTTGCTGCGCGCCGCGCGAGTAGTCGTGGACCTCGGCGTGCACCTGCAACTGCCGATTCCGCAGGGCACCGGCTGGCACGAGGGCGAGACGTGGAACGCCGAGCTGGCCTGGGAGTTCCTGCGCGGCCGCGTGCATATGGACGACGAGATGCTGCGATTCGAACTGAACAGGTACCTCGGCTGGCCCGGGCAGGCACCGTCCTACAAACTCGGTGAGCGGATCTGGCTGCAGGCTCGCGAAGATGCCCGCCGCCGCAAGGGTGCGGACTTCAGCCTCAAGGACTTCCACAGCCAGGCACTGGCGCTCGGGGGCCTCGGCCTCGATCCGCTCAAGGAGGCGCTAGCGCGGCTGTGACTCCACCGGCACCAGCTATCGCTGGTTCCAGAAGTCACGCTCTTCGATGACCAGGCCGTTGTTGTCGAAGCGCAGCAGTGAGATGCCAGCCAAGTCTTCGGTGCTGCCATCGGTGAGCGTGGTTCGGGCGGTCCAGTGCACGGCGGCGTGGTCGTCATCGACTATCGGGACGGTGAAGTGACACTCCGCCGACTCCTCCTCGCCGAAGACGCGAGCCAGGTATCCCGCTTCGGGCTCGCGGAACGGATGCTGCTGCCAAAACGCCCCGTCGGCGTAGAGGGCGGCGATGGCGGCCGCGTCGTGCTCACGCCATCCGCGCTCCCACACACTCGCCCAGCGCTGCGCTGCTTTTCGTACATCCATGGTGAGAGGATAAGCCAGTCACCGGGCCGCCCGGTCGGCACGCCAGCAGTGCGATCGCATCGGCACATCGACCTCGCTGGCACCAGGGAACGCCGAAGCGAGCGCGGCGCCAGCGCGGGCTCGGCCAGCCTCCCTGACCTCGGGCGCGGCCGTAATGACCCGGCTGTAAGTAGTCAGCATGTCGACGACGTCAGCGATAGCCATCACCCGCGTAAACCAGAACGTTGTCGTCTCGATATTGACGAACGGCGCCGGGTCGGGCAGCACGACCTCGCGGGAGCGCACGCGGTCCCGGCGTGGGTGCGTGGCCTCGGGCTCGTCGCCTGGCCCGCGGAACCACTCGTCGACGCGTAGCCACTCGGTCTCACGGTCCCGCCCGGTCCAGATCAGGCCCAGCCGGCCGCCGTCGCGCAGCACCCGGCCTATCTCGGGCACGGCAAGCTGCGGCTCCATCCAGTGCCAGGCGGAGGAGGCAAGCACCGCGTCGGCGCGGGCATCGAGCAGCGGAATCGACTCACCGCGGCCCGCTACCACGTCGACGCCGGGCGACCGCGCCCGGAGCACTGCCCGCATCCGTTCGTCCGGCTCCACAGCGACCACGTGCCCGGCCCGGTGCGCGAGCGCGCGCGTCAGCAGGCCAGTTCCGGCGCCGACGTCGACCGCGAGCTCAAGGCGGTCGGGCACAAGCCAGTCAACCGCCTCGGCCGGCGGCGGGGGCCGAAGGCGGTCATAGTTGTCAGCAATCGCGCCGAAGGACACGGAGCGCTCGGCCCGGCTTGCCACAGGTGCCACGTTACCGTCGGCCGCCTCGGCACTGGGCGAACGGCCGCTTAACATCCCTGTCATGAGTATCCGCACGGAGCTGCAGAGCGCGCGCGAGGAGCTGGCTCGCTACTGCCAGCGCCTTGCCGCCGACGGGTTGGCGGTCGGGGCGGCGGGCAACCTGAGCGTGCGGGTGGGCAGTCGTGTAGTCATCACTCCGTCGGGCCTGGACTACGGCGAGCTGACGGCCGGCGAGATGTGTGTTGTCAGCCTTTCTGGCGACGAGCTGGACGCGCCAGAGGCGCCGTCTTCGGAGCTCCCGTTGCATCTGGCGATCTACCGGACGACCGAGGCGGCGGCCGTCGTGCACACGCACTCCGCCGAAGTGGTCGCACTGTCGGTCACCCGCGCCGAACTGCCTGCCGTGCACTACGCCATTACGAGCATGGGCGGGCCGGTGCGGGTCGCTGCCTACGCCAGGTTCGGCTCGGCGGGACTGGCCGCCGCGGTGCTGTCCGCGCTGGACGGCAGGCGCGCCGCGATCCTGCAGAACCACGGCGCTG
This sequence comes from Streptosporangiaceae bacterium, assembly GCA_030038715.1. Lineage (GTDB taxonomy): Bacteria > Actinomycetota > Actinomycetes > Streptosporangiales > Streptosporangiaceae > JAJYUU01. The sequence goes on along the minus strand of JASHSO010000449.1, from coordinate 6,994 downwards.
TCTGCTACGGAGCGAGCTTGGCCGACGCATACGACCGCGCGGTTCTGCTGGAGTGGCTGGCCCGGGTCTACCGGCTGGCCCGATGTTACGGCGCGCCGAGGATCCTGACCGATGCCGAGCTAGCCGAGGTCTCGGCTGAAACTCGGCGGCTGCGCTATGGCGAACGACGGAGACGCTGACCGGGCGCCAGGTCCGGCGGCTCTGCGCAATCGGACCGACTGTTATGGCCCCGCTCGCGGCTGGCAGCGGGTAGCGTGCCGCCCAGCAGCAGCGCACCAACCGGGAGGCCCGGGGCATGTGGTGGAGAAGGCGTAGTCTTCGGCGGTTAGCGGACGAGGTGGCCGAGACCAGGGCCGACCAAGTCGAGATCCGGCGCCGGCTAGAACACTTCGAGATGATCGCCGCAGCTGCTGGTGCCGGGCCGCGTTCGGTACCCTTGGCGCCGATGCCGCCGGAGTTGGTGGCAGCGGCCCACCAGCTCGGTGCCGGCGATGCCCCCGTGCGTCTTGAGGTGGCGGGCTCGGAGGTCATCGCCGTCGTCGGTGGCGAGGGAGATCCGCGCGAATGGTGGATGGCCATCTGGCAGGCCGTCGGCGCCGAGGAGTCGCGGCCGTGATTCGGATCAACCACGTGACCCTGCCTGCTGGCCTGAGTGCCGTTGTGCGCCGCGGCCCACGAGGCGAGCTGCACGTTCTGGTCTCCAACGCGCTGTCGTCCGAGCGGAAGCGGGCAGCGCTCCGGGTCGCCCTGCGTGCCTCGCAGCGGGCAGGGTGGCGCGCCGTGCTGCTACCAATGCCCGTGGCGGCCTTGTTGCCGGCGGCACGGGCGCGGCTCAGCGAGACCGTCAGCGCGCTGCGACGGCACCCGGTCACGAGCGCGACCGTGGTCGGCCTGGCCGCAGTCTCAGCGGTGCTGCTCGTCGCCGTTTTGCCGCACCATAGGGCCCCCGCCAGCGCCGGGCGAGTCCCTGAGACGCCACGGATACAAGCGCCAGGCCCCGAGCATGTGGGCGTGGGCCCGCGCTCATCGGGCGGTACGCAGTCGCCCGGTCATGCGTCAGCCGCCGGAGTGCCGCCGACCTCGACGTCGCCGCAGACATCGAACTCGCCTCGCCGGGCGGTGTCTCCGACGCCGACCGCCGCACCGGAGCCGAGCCCGTCGCCTGCTCCGGCCCGCAGCGCCAACCCGCCGCCGGGGCCGCGCTCGTCACCGTCACCGTCACCGTCCTCCGGGAGCGGCTGCATCGACCTGCTGGGCATCCGGGTCTGCGTGTGACGCAGTGCAGGCCAGTTGGCGTGCGGCCCGTCGTCAGGCTCCGCGCTGGGTCAGCCCGGTAGGCCCGTCATCGCCTTGCCGCCAGTTCCTGGCCAGCGCTATCAGACCCTGCACCACGTCCGGTGGCAGTCCTGGAGTGCTGGCAAGATGCCGGAGGGTCGGATCGTCGTAGCCGGCTTCGCGTTGACCTGCGCGCGCCGGACTAGGTTCCTCGCCATCAAGAATGCGCCGGCACGAGCCAGGAGCCCAGCCGAGCCTGTTCTCGATGAGGCCGAGAGTGCTCGCCGAGACCCGGTGACCGTTCTCCAGCTTTCCCAGCGTCCTGTCGGTCACGCCCGTCGCTGCGGCTAGGGCGCGCCGGTCCCGCATGCCCAGCTCGACGCGGCGTGCGACCACGTAGTCAGCAAGGCGCCGCCAGTCTTCACCCGCCATGTTCACATCCTTCCTGAAGATGCCGGAAGATTCCAACATCTGGATCTACGCATACCCATCGCTGGAAGGCTGAGTTTCTTCTATCGTCATTCTGCTTCCTATCTAGCTCGTTCCAAGCAGCGTAGATTCGTAATTACATTGACGTTGATTCCTGTTACTTCCTAAACTGGTCGCGTGTCTGGAGCAAAACCTCCCGGGCTAGCCGGTATCAGGAGCGGCTTAGCAAGCACCGGAGGTCGGCACACCCACAGCTTGGAGTCGGCATGGCCGCAACCGGGCGCTCCAGCGGCAACACCGAGCAGGGCTCAGTCTCCGTGCGGCGTCGCTTTCGCGCGGTAGCCGGGCACCGCTCACCGGCCCATGGCTCGCAGCAAGCCATGGCCCGGCTTTATGACGTCCACTACCGATCCTTGGTCCGGCTGGCTGCCCTGCTGACGGGCGACGCCGTGATCGCCGAGACGATAGCCGCAGAATCGCTCGTTGCCCTGCACGAGTCTTCCGTGATCGTCCAGGGGGCGCAGCCAACGTTGCATTACCTGCGGCGGCAGGTCCTGATCCGGTCGCGGCAGGCCATGCGTCGCAAGCCTGGCTTGGACCGGCCGCCCGGCGCCTCGTTGCCGGGCGGCCCGAGCGGTACTGTCGGCCCGGTGGCAACGGGCTTCTCGAGCTCGCCGCTGGTCTGCGCACTGCGGGCGCTCCGGCATGGCGAGCGCGAGGCGGTGGTCTTGACCCTTTACCTTGACCTCTCCGATCAGGACGCTGCTGCGCTGGCGGGCCTGAGCCAGGCTGTGCTGCGGCATAACCTTGCCACGGCCAAGCGCAAGCTGCATGCTCACCTAGGGGTGGTAGGGCCGTGAGCGACGAAGAGGCTCGGTGCCGAGTGCTGTGGGACGGCTGGTAAGGGTCGGAATGGCTCGACAGCCAGGCTCGTGATCGCTGCCGACCGGTGGATCGTCCGCGGCTTCAACGACGTGGCGCGCCTTCAGGCGTAGCACCCGATCGGAGGTCTGATCATGATCGAGCCCTACCAAGCCGTGGGACTGGTGCCGACGATGCGCGGCATCCGGCGCCGCGATGACATCGGGCGCAATCTGGAGCACATCTCGCACCTGATCAAGGCCGCATCGTGGCTGTCCAGCCTGGAACTGCCCGTCCGCCTGATCGCGATACCCGAAGGCAGCCTGCAGGGCTTCAACGACGAGGTGCTTGACCTCGATCACGGCGAGTTCGCCCGGGATTGCGCGATCGACATCCCTGGCCCGGAGACCGACTACCTCGGCGCGCTGGCGCACCAGTGGAACGCCTTCATCATGGCCCAGGCCAAGGCGCGGCACCCCGAGTTTCCCGGCAGGTTCTTCAACGTCGGATTCATCCTGAGCCCGGACGCCGAGGTGATCTTGCGGCATCACAAAGTCGTGCCGCTGCTTCCGGTCGAGCACTCGGTGACGCCGCACAACGTCTGGGACAAGTGGATCGAGCTCTACGGCCGCAGCCTGGATGCGTTCTACCCGGTTGCCGACACGACCATCGGACATCTTGGATTCCTGATGGCCAACGAGGGCTCGTATCCGGAGAACGCGCGGGGCCTGGCGATGAACGGCGCCGAGGTCGTCTACCGCGGGCCCTATCCGCACCCGCACGCCGGCAACGGCCTGTTCGAAATCCAGAACCGGGCGCGCGCCCTGGACAACAACTTCTACCTGGTCGCGTGCAATGTGGGGAGCTACTACCTGCACGACGACTCAGACACCCCGATCGACACCTTCGGCGGCGGATCGGCCGTGATCGACTACCGTGGGCAAGTCGTGGGCCGGCACGACTACAGCGGCGGCTCCTCGTGGGTCGCTGGCACGATCGACATCGAGGCGTTGCGCAGGTTCCGCGCGAACGCCCAGTGGGACAACTGGGTGAAGGACCTCACCACCGAGCAGTACCAGCTCATCTACGAGCAGCCGGTGTATCCGAAGAACCTCTACCTCGACCGCGCGCCGTACCGGCATGAGGAATACCGCCGGGAGGTGATCAGACGGCAAGTCGAGCTCATGCACGAACGCGACATCTGGGTGCGGCCGACCGGTGTCGAACGCTCGGTTGACAAGTAGCCAGGCGCCGGTCAGCCCGGCCGGAAGCGAGCAACGTACCGGCTCTGCTTGAACGTCTCTACGGCTCGCGGGTCGTAGTGCTCGCGCACGAACGCGACGGCGTCCGACGCAGGTACTCCGTCGAGGACCGCCAGGCACGCAAGCGCCGTGCCGGTCCTGCCGCGACCGCCGAGACACCCGAACTCGACGCGCTCGGTAGCGGCCCGCCGCCAGGCATCGCCGAGCGCCGGCAGGAATTGGGCGCGGTCGGCGGGCAGGCCGAAGTCCGGCCAGCAAATCCAGCGAGAGTCCCACGGCACCGGTGGCGGCTCGTCGGCGAGCAGGTAAACGCCGTAGCTCGGTTCCAGGCCAGCCGGCATCGGGCGGAGCAGGCCCCGGCCTCGCACCAGCCGCCCCGATGGCAGCCGCAACACGCCTGGCCCAGCAGGGTCCCAGGTGGGCTCCATGTCGCGAGGCTACCAGCGCGTCAGGTGACGGGATAGCCAGCTGGCTTCGGCCCGTCAGCGTCCGGACAGCAGCGCGGTAAGCGCGGCAGGCACGTCAGCAAGGGCTCGCACCGGCCGACTGAGGCCGCCACCGAGGCGAGCGAGCCGCTGCGCCGCCGGCAGCGATCCGGGTTCTGGGTCGCGGTCGGCCGGGACCGGGCAGAGCACGTCCAGCCTGTCGATCCCGGTTAGTGCCTCGGCCGGGTCCGGCCCCGCCGTGGCCAGGCAGTCCGATAGCAACACGACCTGCCTGGTGGCTGCGGTCACGCTCGCGAGCTGCGCGGATGCTAGACGGAGAGCCGCGGCGATGTCCGTGCGCCCATGCCCGCGGAGCGCAAGCAGGTCACCGACCACCCTTTCGGGAACGGGCTGCGTCCCGTGCCGCCGCAGCACCGTCGGTACGCCGCCGAACGCGGCGACCGAGACGTCGAGGCGCTCGCCCGATGCCAGCACCACGACAGATGCCGCCACGGCCGCAATGGCAAGCGCCAGGCCGGACATCGACCCGCTGGCGTCGACGAGCAGGCAGGCGGCCCGGCGGCGGGCATGCCAGGACCTGGTCACGAACTGCTCGGCGGCGGGCGGCCACGGGCCGGACAGCCGGTCCAGGGTGAGTTCCAGGTCGAGGTCGCCGTCGCGGTGTCCGACACCCAGCCTGCGCGCTCCGGGGCTGCGCTGGATCCCGGCGGCGGCGAGCCCGACGAAGACGCGCGGGGCGAGTCGGCGCGCCGCGGCCTGCAGCCTGGCGTCGCCCGCCAGAGTGAGGTCGGCCAGCAACATCGCGGCCGCGTCCGGGTCGCTGGCCAGCAGCCTGGAGACCACGTCGGCGTCGAGGATGCCGGGCTCGGGGGACACCTCGCGGAAGGAGGGGTGCCTGGCAGCCAGTTCGGCCCGGCCGACGGTCCTTCTGGCCGGCCCGAGACTGCGGTCGCGCCGCAGGCTGGAAGCCGAACCAGCGCGAGCGAGGGAGGATTGGCCCGCAGCGGCACGGTGGGCCGGGCTGTCTGGTGGCGTCGGGCCCGCTTGCGGGCCGTCAGCTTTTCCCGGGCCGTCCGCCAGCGGCCGATCTCCTGTCGCGGCACCCCGCGGGACGGCCCTCCCATCCGGCCACAGCTCGCCGAGCAACTCCTCCAGGATGGACTCCGGGCTGCGCTCGCTGCCGTCGGCGACCCTGATCCGCCCCGACAGCGCCGCGAATGCGGCGTCGCGGGCTGTCGCCCGGGACATCAGGGTCTCGCCGCGGAGGTTGGCCAGCCCGTCTATCAGCAGGACCATGTCGATGGCGCCGCGCACGGACGCTCCCATACGTACGTCGCGATGAGAACGAGTGGCGCGGCCGAGCGCGACGGCGAAGTCCACCACATGGCCGTCCTGGCCGGTCACTGCCGCGGTAATCCGCCGTTCGGCAGTAGCGTCCTGATAGCCGAGCACAATCCGGCAGATGCGGTCGGCGATCGCCTGGCTCACCCGTGCCGTCCCGATCGCGTCGAACGGGTTCATCGCCGCTATCAGCCGGAACTTCTGGTCGGCCCGCACCATCCCGAGCCGGGGCACGGCGATCTCACCCTCGGCCAGCACGGTGATGAGCACGTTGAGTGTCTCCTCCGGGACCCGGTTGAACTCCTCCAGGTACAGCAGCGCTCCGGCGCGCATGGCCTGCAGCAGCGGGCCGTCGGTGAAGCTCGACGGCTGGTATCCGTCGGCCAGAACCTGCGCCGGGTCATACTGGCCGATCAGCCGGGCAGGAGTCAGTTCGGCGTTGCCCTCGACGAAGACGACGCTGCGGTCGAGGTCGCTCGCGATAGACCGGAGCAGGGTGGACTTGCCCGTGCCGGGCGGGCCCTCCAGCACCACGTGCCGGGCGGCCTGCAGCGCGACCGTCAGTACCTCGCGCTCCCGGCGCAGCCCGATGACCGGCGGCGGACCGTCCAGTGCCAAGCCCGGCACGGCGGGTTCGGGTCCTGCCATGCGTCCACACTCCGAGATCGGCCTTCGCGCCTGTCGCAACACTAGGCCCGGGTGCCCCCACCGAGCCAGGTCTACGAACCGGGCGGTTCCTGCAGGCTGAAGATCCGCACGGCGTTGCCGCCGAGCACGGCGGTGACCTGATCCTGCCTGCACCCGGCCCCCAGGAGCACCTTCTCCAGCGCCCGTGCGTTCCGCTGCACTCCGGGCACCCCCGGCCAGTCGGTGCCGAACAGCATCTTGTCGGCCAGCCTCGGCAGCGACCTGCCGTAGTAGTCGGGCAGCCGCTGCGGCGGCAGGCCGGACACCTCCAGCCAGGTGCCCGGACGCATCAGGGCTAGGAACGCCGCCTGGTCGTACCACCAGCCGCGCCCGCCATGCGCCAGCACGACGCTAAGGCTTGGGAAGTCGCGGAATACCGGGTCGAGCAGGACGGGATCGCCGTAGGCGTTGACCGAGACGGAGAACGTCGACGTGCCACAGTGCACGATGAGGGGGAGGCCCCGTTCCTCGAGAAAAGCGAAAGCCGGGTACAGCATCCTGTCTGCGGGCTCGAAGCCGCCGTGTACCGGGTGGATCTTGCAGGCCACTGCGCCGAGGCCGACCTGGCGGGCCAGCTCGGCCCGCACCGGGTAGTGCATGTGCGGGTTGATGCTGGCCACCAGGTGGAAGCGGGCCGGGTTGTGCCGGGCAACCGGCAGCACGTCCTCGATCGGCTGGATCCCGGTCGTCTTC
>JASHSO010000448.1 GCA_030038715.1 Streptosporangiaceae bacterium | reverse complement strand
GCGGCACCATCCGCTACCCGAAGGCAGCGTAACCATGTCTAGAAGATCATCGGTAAGCCGTATGCGGGAAAACCGCACGTACGGATTGAAAGGGGGATGGGGAAACCGGACCGCACAGCGGCACCGGCGCCCCTGACTACCAATGGCTATCACCAGGGACGAGGTGGCGCACCTCGCCAGGCTGTCCAGGCTGTCTCTCTCCGACGCGGAACTCGACCACTTCTCTGGCCAGCTCGACCAGATCATCGCCGCTGTAGCCCGGGTCCAAGAGGTTGCAGCGCAGGGAATTGCGCCCATGACGCACGCGGTGCCCGTGCTGAATGTGTTCCGCGATGATGCGGTGGCGCCGTGCCTGACAGCGCAGCAGGCACTGTCGGGTGCACCGGCCGCCGAGCAGGACAGGTTCCGGGTCCCGCGGATCCTGGCTGAGGACTGAACGATGGCCGGGGAGCCCACGGACCTGACCAAGATGACCGCGGCCGAACTTGCGGCTGTCATGGCGGCTGGTGCGACATCCGCCGTCGAAGTGACCAAGGCGCACCTGAGCCGGATCGCCGAGGTCGACGGGAGGGTGCGCGCGTTCTTGCACGTGGCGCCCGATGTCGCGCTGAACGCCGCGGCGGCGGTGGACGCGAGGCGAGCTCGCGGCGAGCCCCTCGGCCCGCTGGCGGGTGTGCCGCTGGCGCTTAAAGACGTGCTGACCACCACCGACATGCCGACAACCTGCGGTTCCAAGATCCTTGAAGGTTGGGTGCCGCCGTACGACGCGACAGTGACGCAGCGTCTGAGGCAGGCCGGCCTGATCCTGCTCGGCAAGACCAACATGGACGAGTTCGCGATGGGGTCGTCCACGGAGAACTCGGCCTACGGGGCTAGCCACAACCCGTGGGACCTCAGCCGGGTGCCCGGCGGGTCGTCTGGCGGCTCGGCGGCTGCGGTCGCCGCCTACGAGGCGCCCTTGGCCATTGGGACCGACACCGGCGGCTCCATCCGCCAGCCTGCCTCGGTCTGCGGCATCGTCGGCACCAAGCCGACCTATGGCGGCTCGTCCCGCTACGGCCTGGTCGCGTTCGCGTCCTCGCTGGACACGCCTGGCCCGCTGGCCCGCACCGTGCTGGACGCGGCGCTGCTGCACGAGGCCATGTCGGGGCACGACCCGGCCGACTCGACCTCCGTGAACGCGCCGGTACCGCCGGTCGTCGCGGCCGCCAGGCAACCGGACGTGAACGGGCTGCGTGTCGGCGTTGTCGCCGAGTTCAGCGGTGCGGGCTACCAGGCTGGAGTGCTGGCCCGGTTCGGGGAGGCCGTCGAGTTGCTTGAGTCACTCGGCGCCAAGGTCGTCGAGGTGTCGTGCCCGCATTTCACCTACGCGCTGCCCGTCTACTACCTGGTCGCACCGAGTGAATGCTCCTCCAACCTGGCTCGCTTCGATGCGATGCGCTACGGCATGCGGGTGGGCGACGACGGAACCGCCAGCGCCGACGAGGTCATGTCGCTAACCAGGGCACGTGGGTTCGGACCCGAGGTCAAACGGCGGATCATGCTGGGCACCTATGCCCTGTCCAGCGGCTACTACGACGCCTACTACGGGAAGGCCCAGCAAGTGCGGACCCTAATCTGCCAGGACTTCGACGCGGCCTTCGAGCAGGTCGACGTGCTGGTGTCACCGACGACGCCGACCACCGCGTTTCCTCTCGGGGAAAGAGCCGACGACCCGATCGCCATGTACCTCGCGGACCTGTGCACCATACCGGCCGACTTGGCGGGGAACGCCGCCATCTCCGTGCCCTGCGGACTTGCACCCGAGGACGGCCTCCCGGTCGGGCTGCAGATCATGGCGCCGGTACTCGCTGACGACCGGGTGTACCGGGTCGGAGCCGCCGTCCAGGCAGCGCTCGAACAGCGCTGGCACGGGCCGCTGCTGGCCAGGGCGACAGGCCTGGCCTGGCCCGACGGAGGCGCACGGTGACGGCCGGGCTGGCACAACTCGTGCCCTACGAAGAGGCCATCTCGCGGTACGAGCCGGTGCTGGGCCTGGAGACGCACGTCGAACTCGGCACCGCGACCAAGATGTTCTGCGGCTGCCCGGCAGCCTTCGGGGCCGCGCCGAACTCCGCAGTCTGCCCGGTCTGCCTCGGCCTACCGGGATCGCTGCCGGTGACCAACCGCACGGCTATCGAGTACACGATCAAGATCGGCCTGGCGCTGAACTGCTCGATAGCGACCTGGTGCCGGTTCGCGAGGAAGAACTACTTCTACCCGGACATGCCGAAGAATTTCCAGATCTCCCAGTACGACGAGCCGCTCTGCACAGACGGCTGGCTCGACGTGCGCGTCGAGGGCAGGACGTTCAGGATCGGGATCGAGCGGGTGCACCTGGAAGAGGACACCGGCAAGTCACTGCACGTTGGCGGCTCCACCGGGCGGATCCACGGCGCGGACTACTCGCTGGTCGACTACAACCGGGCCGGGATCCCGCTGGTGGAGGTGGTCACCAAGCCGGTGCCAGGAACGGGCTTGCTCGCT
>JASHSO010000447.1 GCA_030038715.1 Streptosporangiaceae bacterium | reverse complement strand
AGCGGCCCGGTGCCGGAGGCCGAGGACGTGATCGAGCGACTGACAGCAGGCGTCGGGTGAGCGGATGGCTTACCTCGATCCGACGCTGTTGAGCGGCCTGAGGTGTTGCCGGAGGTTGCCAGGTGGTAGCTGAGAAAGGCGACCGATGCCAGCAGCACCGCGGCCAACAGGAAGGTCCAGTTGTGTCGGGGCTGGCCGCCGATCCGCAGCGGCATGGCAGGGCGGAAGGCTTCGGTCGCGCTGATACCCTTGGTCCGCGGCGTCCCGCCCGAGGCGCTCGCGGCGCTGTCCGCGTCCGTGCTGCGCCGGTCTAGGCGCAGGTTAGGCCGGTGCGTCTGTGGCTTCTCAGTGTGCGGGGGCTCAGGCGGCGAGGCGGCCGCGTCATATTCTTCAATCAGTGGTGCGGGGTCCAAACCGACGGTCTTCGCGATCGCACGGATGTGACCGCGCGCGTAGAAGTCGCCTCCGCACGAGCCGTAGTCGCCGCGCTCGATGTCGCGGATGATCGTCTCCCGGATCCGGGTCCGCTGGCTGACCTGCGTGACAGTCAGCCCGGCACGGTTACGCGCCGCCGCCAGCGCGTCGCCTATGCTCACGCCCCACCTCCGCAATCCGCGCGGTTACCCCGCGCTGTGCGCTGAGGTGCCATTCGCTGACGTCCTCACGATGCCAGTATGCCGCCGCCGATGCGCGGCGACGACGGGCGCCTTGAGCTCGGCCGGGTCGCGCTCAGAGTCTGGGCCTGTCCTAGTCGGCCGCCGACTCGGCGGTCTGCTTCGTTTCCACCAGCTCGCCCTCGATGTTGATCTGAATCTCGTCGCTGGCCACAAATCGACCGTCCAGCATCATGTTGAAGGTGAGCCCAAACTCCCTGCGGTTGAGGTGGCTTGTTGCACCGTAGGCGATCCTGTGTCCCATTGCCGGGTCGTTGAACTCCCCGTACCTGGTCACCTGGAGGGAGATCGGATGCGTAATGCCCTTGACGGTCAGGTCGCCGGTGAGCGTGTAGGCATCCTGACCGGCCGGCGCGACACTTGTGCTCTTGAAGGTGATGGTCGGGTACTGTGCGACATCGAGGAAGGTCGCCGAGCGCAGGTCGTTGTCCCTGGCCTCGTGATGGGTGTGGATGCTCGCGGTGGAGATGGTCACCGATACCGATGATGTCTCGGGCTGCTCTGGGTGGATGTCGGCGGTGGCGCTGACCTCGGAGAAGTGACCCCGGACCGTCATCATCCCCAGGTGCTTTGCAGAAAACTCAACCTGCGTGTGGTACGGGTCAAGCTGCCAGTCGCCCATAGTGCCAAATCCTCCTTGGCTTGCTGACTGGTGCCGCGACGGTGCCCGCTGGCGGCCGCCATGCAGCGATCCTAAGTTGACCGATCCCGGCGGATCTACGCTTCTGCCGGATGTACTCAGCAGGCTCGCCTCTGTTCACCCGCGGTCGCGGACACGCGGCCAGACGCGATCGCGGTCGGGCTGGAGCTGGGGACTCAGCCTGCTTCACGCCCTGTCCGCTGCCGCTCGATCGGCTGGAGTCGGCTCAGGCACCGGCTGACTGGCGGCCATCGCTGTGACGGCTGGGTCGGCTGGCTCCCGGTAGTGGTACTTGCCGCCGCGCAGCCAGGACATTCCGGCGGCTGCCAGGCACGCGGCGATGGCGAAGTCGAACGCCTCGTGCAGCCCGCTGGCGAACGGGCCCGAGATCAGCGCCGGGAAGAAACCGCGACCGGTCAGCACGGCAGCCTGTCCGGCAGGCAGCCGGGCCAGCACGCTTGGCCCGATCAGGTGCTGCACCGGGCTATAGCCCAGGAATGCGGCGAACAAGGTCGAAACCGGCGGCAAATGGGCGGCCGCGTCGGCGACCCGGGAAGGAACGCCGTGCGCCAGCAGGCCGTGATAAAGGGTTGTCGGCAGGGCCGATGACAGCCCGAGGATCATCAGGGTGAAGAAGATCCCGATCGAGAGCACCTGCGCACTGTTCTGGAACGTCGAGTTCATGCCCGAGCCGACGCCCCGGTGCTGCGGCGGCAGGCTGTTCATAACCCCGGCCCGGTTCGGTGCGGCAAATGCGCCCATCGACAAGCCGTTCAGCAGCAAGATCAGCCCGAAGGCCCAGTAGGAGAAGTTCACCGGCAGCAGCTCGAGCAGCAGGAAGCTGCCGGCCGCGACGATCATGCCACCCGAGGCGAACGGCCGGGAGCCGAACTTGTCGGACAGGTACCCCGACACCGGCCCGGCCAGCAGGAATCCGGCAGTCAGCGGCAGCATGTAGATGCCGGCCCACAAGGGCGTCTGGCTGAAGCTGTACCCGTGCCGCGGCAGCCAGATCCCCTGCAGCCAGATGATCAGCATGAACATGAGCCCGCCGCGGCCAACGCTGGCAAGCATCGACGACAAGCTGCCGGCCGTGAAGGCGCGGATCTTGAACAGCGCCAGCCGGAACATGGGGTTGGCAACCCGGGTTTCGATCACCGCAAAGGCCGCCAGCAGCGACACCCCGCCGGCCAGGCAGCCAGCCACGAACGGGCTTGTCCAGCCCATGGTCGAGTGCCCGTAGGGCTGGATGCCGTAGGTGATGCCCACCATGACGCAGATCAGGCCCAGCGCGAACGTCAGGTTTCCGGGCCAGTCGACATGGGCGGCTCCGTGCCGTGGCACTTCGCGGAGCTTGCGGTAGGCCCACACGGTGCCGAAGAGCCCGATGGGCACGGACACCAGGAAGATGAGCCGCCACTCGATCGGCGCCAGCACGCCGCCGAGCACCAGGCCGATAAACGAGCCGCTGATCCCGGCGACCTGGTTGATGCCAAGCGCCATGCCGCGCTGGTCTTCGGGGAAGGCGTCGGTGAGGATAGCGGCGGAGTTGGCCATCAGCAGGGCCGCGCCGACTCCCTGGAACACGCGCATGATCACCAGCCAGAGCGCGGCGGCGGTCCCGCTCATCCAGGTGATGGTGAGCAGCAGCGAGAAGAAGGTGTACACGACGAAGCCGAGGTTGTACATCCGCACCCGGCCGTACATGTCGCCGAGCCGACCCAGGCTGACCACGAGGACGCTGGTAACGACCATGAAGCTGAGAATCATCCACAGCAGGTAGAAGCTGTTACCGGGGGCCAGCGGATTGATGTGGATACCGCGGAAGATGTCCGGCAGCGCGATGAGCATGATCGAGATGTCGATCGTGGCCATCAGCACGCCGAGCGTGGTATTCGACAAGACCACCCACTTGTAGCGGTCCTGGCCTCCTCGAGTTACCTGGGCTACGTCGTGCATCTCGGACTGCGGGCCGCCGCGGCCGTCCTGGGTGGTATCGGGCACAACCGCCAGAGTATCGCCGTGCGAGCCGAAGGCAGCGAGCTCGACCCGGCTGCAGAGTTCGGCATCTGGATCCCCGGACCCCGGCTGTGGCCGCCGCAAGTATGATCCGGTTAGCCGCCGCGAGGCGGTCCGAAGCGTCGCTGATACCCGTGATCGGGGGGTCGGTCCGATGGGCATACTCAACGAAGCCCGCCGTGAGTTCATCGCCGCGCCAGACAGCGCGAAGCACCAGATCGTCTACAAGTGGCCTGACATCAACATTCGCAAGTACGCCAGGGCCATCGTCGAGCCTGACGCCGTCGCGGTGTTCATGAGTCAGGGCCGGGTCATGGGCGTGCTGCTGCCAGGACAGCACACGCTTGACGCCAGCGAACTGCCCTTCCTCGGGATGTTCGTGGACTGGGCCACCGGCGGTAACGCGTTCCGGGCGGAGATCTACTTCGTCGGCACCCGCGAGTTCCCGAACATCCGCTTCGGCGGGCGGCTGGACGAGGTGCAGGACCCGCAGTCGGGCCTGGTCGTCACGCTGCGCAGCTTCGGTGAGTACGCCCTGCGCGTCAACGACCCGAGCAAGCTGATCCTGAACCTGACTGGCACGGTGGACGTAACTAGCAATGATGCGATCAGCGCCTGGGTCACCCAGCAGCTGCTGAAGGTGACCCGCACGACGGTGACCAGTCAGCTGATGGCGGGAACGTGGCCGATACTCGGGCTGTCAGTGCACAGCCCCGAGATCGAGACCCAGTCGCTGCAAGGTGCCAACAGGGAACTCGCCGACTACGGAATCACCATCACCCGGCTTGGCAACGTCGATGTCAACCTTGACGACGACGACAACGCCCGGCTCAAGAAGCTGGCGGGCGATACTGCTTACAGTCGGCTGGCCGGCGGCTTCTTGCAGGCGGCGCAGGCCGAGGCTCTGCAGGGAGCCGGCGAGGGCATGGCGCAGGGCGGCGCGGCGGTGACGCCGATGTTCTTGGGCGCCGGCATGGGCATGTCCGGCCAGATGATGCAGGCACCCGCCCAGGCACCGTACAACCCGCCGCCGCCCGGCCCCGGGTTCGTCGGCGGCGGCCCCGGTTACAGCCAGCAGGCGGCCGCCGCGGCGGCCGCCAACGCTCCGGCACAGGCTGACTCGTCGGCCGAGACCGTCGAGTGCGGCAACTGTCACGCCCAGGTCCGGGTCGGCGCGAAGTTCTGCGACTCCTGCGGGACACCGCTGGTCAAGCACTGCACCAACTGCAGTGCCGAGCTGAGCCCGGCCGCGAAGTTCTGCGCCGAGTGCGGAACCCCGGCGAACCCGCCCGCCACATAACCTGCGGTCTCGATCTGGTTGTCCGCTACGATCGCAGCGACAATCCCCGCTGCAGCACAAACTTTTGGGCCCCACGACAAGAAAGGCCTCGCGGATGGACCGGATCGAGTGCCAGTGGTGCAAGGCGCAGAACGAGCCAGAACGCACGAGCTGCGCGACCTGCGGCGCGCCGCTTGACAAGAAGAACCTGGTATCGGACTCGGGCTGGAGCGAGGCACCCCGGCTGCGGGACATGACCGAGTTCCGCTTCTCCAACTCGACCTGCCAGATCGAGGGCGAGATCGTGCCGGTGGCCGAGTTGGCACTCGGCCAAGGCGACGCAGTGTTCTTCGAGCACCATGTGATGCTGTGGAAGGAACCTGGCGTCCCGATGTCGGCCGTCAACACGCCCGGCGGCATGAAGCGCATGATGGGCGGGATGCCGCACGTGCTGAGCATGGCGCATGGTCCCGGCCGGATCGCGTTCTCCCGCGACGCGGCAGGGGAGGTGGTAGTGCTGCCGCTGCATCCGTCCATGGAACTCGACGTACGAGAGCACGCGTTCCTGGCCGGCACCCACTCGCTGACCTACTCGTTCGTGCGCATCAAGGGCCTTGCCAACGTGATGCACGGCGGTGAGGGCATGTACATGGACAGGTTCGTCACGACGAACGAGCCCGGCCTGCTTCTGCTGCACGGCTACGGGAACGTCTTCCAGAAGACCCTGCAGCCGGGCGAGAAGATCATGGTCGAGCCGGGTGGCTTCCTGTACAAGGACTCATCCGTGCAGATGAACACCGTCCAGCAGAAGCTCAGGACCGGCTTCGCCAGCCACAGCATGTACCTGGCGGAGATGACAGGTCCCGGCCGTGTCGGCATCCAGTCCATGTACGTGCACCACCACACCGAGTAGGCCGCTGCAATGTCGACGCCGTCTGGAACCACGACCTACACCTGCCCGTACTGCCGCATGCGCAGCGAGGGCTCCGGGACTACGTGCCCGAGGTGCGGCGCGCCGGTAGACATCAGGGAGCGGGTATCCGACTCGGGCTGGGCCGAGCTGCCTGCGATCCGCGACATGGCCAGGCTTCACTTCAACCGGTCGACATGCCAGATCAGCGGTGCCTACGTGCCGGTTGCGGAGATGAACCTGCACCAGGACGACTGGGTGTACTTCTCGCACCATGTACTGCTGCACAGCGATCCAGGCATCCAGCTCGACGCGATGCGCATGGCAGGCGGCTGGAACCGGATGCTGGCCGGCATGCCGTTGATCATGATGACCGCACGCGGTCCTGGTCACGTCGCCATCAGCGCTGACCACCCCGGTGAGCTGCTGGCCCTCCCGCTGGAGGCCAACCACGCTGTCGACGTCGTCGAGCACCGCTTCCTCGCGGCCACCGGCAACATCGGCTACCACTGGGAGGCGTCGGGCATCTGGTTTGCCACTCAGGACGGCAACGACCAGGAAATTCATTACCCGCTCGGGCAGACGATGGACAGGTTCACGGCGCACGAGGGGCCCGGCCTGCTGCTGCTGCACGCTCCCGGTAACACCTTCATCCGGGACCTTGGCCAGAATGACCGGATCTTGCTGCAGCCCACCGGGCTGATCTGGAAGGACCGGACTGTCAGGATGTACCTGCATTTCGAGTACCCGCGTGGCAACTACTGGTTTAGCTCGCCACGCTGGCAAGCGAAGTCGGTCTGGCTCGTCCTGCAGGGTCCGGGCAGGGTCGCGATCCAGTCGGTATTCGAGCCGCCTGAGATGGTCGGGGGTGTGGTCAATAGCTCAGGCGCCACCACGCAGTACTGGTAGGCGGTCGGCTCTCACGTGACCGGCCGTCGGCCCTGGACCTGGTGGATGCGGGCCTGGTAAAAGACGGTCCGCGGGTCGCGTGCGGCGTTCTCGACCCGCGCGCACAGGTCATCGAGCTGGTCGGCACTGGCCGCGCGGGCGGCCAGCACCGAGCCGCGCATGTTGCGGACTAGCTCGGCGAGGAACAGCTTGTCGGCGACGGTGCGCATGGGATTGTGTACTGCCCGCTCGCGCACGCATTCAAGCCCGGCAGCCGAGAGCAGCGCGGGAAGGCGAGGCCCGATCGTGGGGTCACCGCCGTGGAAGCGCACGGTCGCTCCGTAGATGTCCTGCAAATCGTTCAGCGCCTGCGCAGGCGGCTCACTGCGCAGGGTTCCCAGGTACAGGTCCTCGACCGCGACAGTGCCGCCGGGGCGAACCGCGGCTACCATCGCGCGCAGCGCGGCCGCGGGCTCGATCAGGTGGCTGAGCACAAGCCGCGCGTAGGCCAGGTCGAACACGCCGACGGCGATCGGGCGGTACGCGTCAGCCTGCGCGAACACGGCCTCGACGCCGGCCCGTGTCGCGGATCGCTGGGCGATCAGCAGCGACTCGGCGTCCGCATCGACTCCTACGGCGCGGCCTCGCGGCACCGAGGCGCGCGCCATCGCGATGCTGACCTGCCCGTCGCCGCAGCCGACGTCCAGCGACAGCCAGCCCGGCCGCAGTCCCGCCGATGACAGGAACGCCAGCGTCGCGGCTTCCATCACGTGTGCCTGGCGTGCCAGCCGGCGGGCGTCGGCTAGCCCGCCGGCAATCGTGTACTCTCCGGCCATCGGCACGACATTAGCCAGCGTGCTGCCGCAGGCCGACCCGAGGAGTGCAGATGTCCGTCGTCGTCGTCGCGACTATCCTGCCGAGGCCCGAGCACCGCGATGCGGTCATCGCCGCCATCAAGGACACAATCGGGCACGTGCACAGCGAGGACGGTTGCGAGCTCTATGCGCTGCACGAGGCGCCAGACAGGCTCATGATGATCGAGAAGTGGAGTAGCAAGGAGACCTTGGACGCGCACGCCCGCGGTCCGAATCTTGCCGCCCTCGGCCGCGAGCTGGCCGGGAAGGTAACCGGCGCGCCTGGCCTTGTCGTGCTTCAGCAGGTGCCGGCCGGCGACCCCGCCAAGGGTAAGCTCTGACCTCGGCAGATCGCACCGACATCGGCCTGCCAGCCGGCAGCGCCAGGGCCGTCGGAGGAGAAGGTCATGGTCTCTCAACTGAATCCGTATCTGAACTTTGACGGCAACGCCCGCCAGGCGATGGAGTTCTACGCCGGCGTTTTCGGGGGGAATCTCACTCTGACGACATTTGCTGAATTCGTCACAACGGACACGCCGGACGCCGACCGGATCATGCATGCGCTGCTGGAGACCGACGCCGGCTACACCATCATGGCTGCCGATACGCCTAGCGGCATGGAGTACCGGCCGATGGCGGGCATCTCGATCAGCCTCAGCGGCGACGACCGGGAGGCGCTTGGCGGCTACTGGTCGGAACTGTCGGACGGCGGGACAATCACCATGCCGATGGAGAAGCAGGCATGGGGTGATGAGTTCGGGATGTGCATCGACAGGTTCGGCGTCTCGTGGCTAGTCAACATCAGCGAGCCGGAGCGATGACGCACAGGATCGACTCGTGACCACACGCCGGGCCGCAATCGTGGAGCCCGTGCGCACTCCGGTGGGCACGTTCGGCGGGAGCCTGCGGGACGTGCCCGTCGAGGACCTGGCCGCGCCGGTAGTGAAGGCCGTGCTGGAGCGGACCGGGATCGATCCCGAGTTGATCGACGATGTCGTGTTCGCACAGTCCTACGCCAACGCCGAGACTCCCTGCATCGGACGCTGGGTCGCCTTGCATGCAGGCCTTCCGGTCAGCGTGCCGGGAGTGCAGATCGACAGGCGCTGCGGAGGCGGGCTGCAGGCGGTCATCACTGCCGCGATGATGGTCCAGACTGGGGCCGCTGATGCCGTGCTGGCCGGCGGTGCGGAGAGCATGAGCAATGCCGAGCACTACACGACCTCGATGCGCTGGGGGGCCAGGTCCGGCAGCCAGCCGCTGTACGACCGGATTGACCGCGGAAGGGAGCGGTCGCAGCCGGAATGGCGGTTCGGAAAGATCTCCGGGATGATCGAGACTGCCGAGAACCTGGCCGAGCGCTTCGGCATTACCCGGGACGAGGCGGACTTGTACGCTGCGCGTAGCCATCAGCGAGCCGCTGCCGCGTGGGCCGCCGGCCGGTTCGACTCGGAGGTAACTCCCGTCCAGGTGCCGCAACGCCGCGGAGATCCTGTCACCGTCAACCGGGACGAGGGAGTGCGGCCGGACTCGACGCCCGAGTCCTTGGCCAAGCTGCGCACGATCATGCCGGGCGGCACCGTCACGGCGGGCAACGCCAGCCAGCAGAACGACGCAGCCGCAGCGTGCCTGGTCGTGGCCGAGGACAGGCTCGAGCCGCTCGGCCTCGAGCCGCTCGGCTACCTGGCGGGCTGGGCGGCGTCCGGATGCGAGCCCGCGACCATGGGCATCGGGCCCGTTCCGGCCGTGAGCAAGCTGTTCGCCCGCACCGGTCTGGACTTCAGCGCCATCGACCTGGTCGAGCTCAACGAGGCGTTCGCGGTGCAGGTTCTGGCTGTCCTGGCGGCCTGGGAATGGAACGACCCAGACAAGCTGAACGTGAACGGCTCGGGCATCTCGCTCGGTCATCCGATTGGCGCCACCGGCGCACGGATGCTTGCCACCGGCCTGCGCGAGCTGCGTCGGCGGAAGGGACGCTACCTGCTCGAGACGATGTGCGTCGGCGGCGGGCAGGGTATGGCGGCCATTTTCCAGGCAGCGTGAGCGGTGGCTTACGCCGAATGCGAAACGGCCTGTGCGGCTCGGATGGCAGCAGGTACCGTGGCGTGATCCAGCCCCTGCAGCGTGCTTGGCAGCCGCCAGGAAGGTGACTGATGCTCGAGTCGTCCGGCGTGCGCGCAGGCATCGCGCAACCCCGGCCCCGGCCCCTGCTGCGGACGACACTGGGCGAGGTCCTCCGCCGCACCCGGCTGGGGCAGGGCCGGACGCTGGCGGACGTAGCAGGGGCCGCGACGGTCTCGATGCCGTACTTGTCCGAGGTTGAGCGCGGGCGCAAGGAGGCCTCCTCCGAAGTGCTGGCCGCGATTTGTGCTGCGCTAGGAGTCGAGCTGTCCGACGTGCTAGCGGAGGTCGGGCGGGACCTGGTCGGCACCGAAGCCGGTCCGGCCATGGTGATCCGGCTCGGTTCCGGGCCCGAGCGCCTTGCTACCGGCCGGGAACCCCGACCAGGCGACGCGGTCTGCCTGCTGGCAGCCTGATCACCTGCGCCCGGCCAGCACGGCACACGCCGCCTTCCGGCTTGCGATGACCTGGTCGGCAAGCCCGTAGTCGACTGCCTCACCCGCGCTGAAGGTCTTGTTCCTGTCGCTGTCCCTCCGGATCTTGGCAACTGGGTGCCGGGTGTGCAGGCTGAGAATCTCATCTACCTCGGCACGGACCGTGGCCAGCTCCTTGGCCTGGATGGCGAGGTCCGGCAGTGCTCCCTGCGCCTGGCTAGACGGCTGATGCAACAACACCTTGGCGTGCTTGAGCACGGCCCGCTTGCCGGGAGCCCCGGCCGCGAGCAGCACCGCTGCGGCCGATGCAGCCTGGCCCATGCAGATCGTCCCGACATCAGGCCGAATGAACTGCATCGTGTCGTAGATCGCGGTGAGCGCGCTGTATGACCCGCCCGGCGAGTTGATGTACAGCGAAACCTCCAAGTCAGGGCTGACAGCCTCGAGGTGCAACAACTGCGCCATCACCACGTTAGCGACGCCGTCGTCGATCTCGGTGCCGAGGAAGACGATTCGCTCAGACAGCAGCCGCGAGTAGATGTCATAGGCCCGCTCGCCCAGCGGCGTCCGCTCCACCACTGTCGGGATCGTGTACTGGCCCATGGTCACAGCCTCGCCATCCGGCCGACGACGGCAGGACGGACATCATCGACCCGCTCGACGATCCGGTCGATGATCCCGTATTCCAGTGCTTCCTCGGCGCTGAACCAGCGGTCTCTGAGGCTGTCCTGCTCGACCCGCTGCACAGGCTGTCCAGTGTGCTCGGAGATCAGCCGGACCATCGTGGCTGAGGTTCGTTCGAGCTGCGCTGCGTAGATCTCGATGTCGGCGGCGACGCCGCCGAAGCCCGCCGAGCCCTGGTGCATGAGCACCTGCGCATGCGGCAGGCTGAATCGCTTGCCTGGCGTGCCCGCGCAGAGCAGGAACTGGGCCATGCTCCCGGCGAGACCCAGCGCGAGCGTGCTGACATCGTTCGGGATGAGCCGCATCGTGTCGTAGATGGCGAGCCCGGCAGTGACCGAGCCGCCCGGCGAGTTGATGTACAGGCTGATGTCGGCGCGCGGGTCATCCGCCGACAGCAACAGCAGCTGGGCGCAGAGACGGTTGGCGATCCGGTCGTCAACCTCGCTGCCGAGGACAATAATGCGCTGGTAGAGCAGTCGAGTGATCAGCTGATCATCCAGTGTCCCGGCGAACGTGGCTGGTTCGGAGACGGCAGCGTTCATGTTCTCCCTGCTTTCGGTTCTGACGGCAGCGTCCGGCCGCACTCCCCACATTCGTTCGCCGGGTCACCGCGGGCCAAGGCAATCTGCTGACAGCAGAGGAGCCGCCGGGGACAGGCGGACGGTGGCCCTGGCGCGGGTAAGAACTGACGAAACTGGACAACCCGGAGGAGTGACCGTGACAAAGGACGCCTTCACCGGCCTGGACGTGCTTGTCTTCGGCGCGGCCGGCGCGCTTGGCGCCGGAGTTGCCGCCGCGTTCGCCGCGGCGGGGGCTACCGTGACCGGTGCTGACCGATTCGAGCCCGCGGCAGGCAAGCGGCTTGACGGTGTCCGGTACGCGGCCGTCGACGTTCTCGATGACGTCGCGCTCGGCTCGCTGTTTGACGCGGGTGCCGCGCCGTGGGCCGTGGCCAACACGGTCGGCGGCTTCGCACCGCGCCGGGCGCTCGCCGAGCTTGACGCCGCCGAGCTGACCGGCCAGGTGGAACTTAACCTGGTCACGGCCGCCTTGATCACCAAGCATGCGCTTCGCGCGATGCAGCACGCGGGCCGTGGCCGGATCGTTCACACGGCCAGCCGCGCGGGCGTGGTCAATGCGGGATCCGGCTTCGCCTACTCGGTGAGCAAGCTCGGCGTGCTGCACCTGGTGTCGATGGCGGCCGACGAGGTGCGCGGCACCGGCATCACCGTGAATTGCGTGGTGCCGAGCATCATCGACACCCCGGCGAACCGGGCCGCGATGCCAGCTGCCGATCACGATTCCTGGCCCAAGGTGGCCGACGTGGCGCGCAGCTACCTGTATCTCGCCGCTCCCGGCTCCGCCCTGGTGAACGGTGCCGCGATTCCCGTCTAGCCGGCCAGGCATCGTAGGCTGCTTGTTGGACGAGGAGGCTGTGGTGGGGTACGAGCAGGTCCTGGTGCAGCATTCCGGGGAATTCGCCACGATCACCATGAACCGGCCGGAACGTCGCAACGCCTTGTCGCTGCAGCACATGAGGGAGCTGATAGCAGCCTTCACGCAGGTTGGTGACAGTGACGCCACCGGCATCGTGCTGGCCGGCAACGGCCCGGTGTTCAGCGCCGGGCACGACTTCGCCGACGTGGCCGACGCCGATCTCGCGGCGGTGCGTTCCCTGCTGATGACCTGTACCGAGCTGATGACCCTGATCCAGCGGGTGCCGCAGCCGGTGGTTGCGAAGGTGCATGGGCTGGCCACTGCCGCCGGCTGCCAGCTCGTGGCGAGCGCGGATCTCGCGGTCGCCAGCGAGGAGGCCGGCTTCGCAGCTCCCGGCGGGAAGGGGGGCTGGTTCTGCCACACGCCGATGGTGGCGATCGCCAGGAACATCGGACGGAAGCGGGCAGCGGAGATGGCGCTGTCGGGCGACGTGATCGACGCCAGGACGGCACTGGAGTGGGGCCTGGTCAACCGGGTGGTTCCGGCCGCTCAGCTCGACTCCGCCACCGCCGACCTACTCGAGCGCGTCACACGCGGGTCCGCGGAAAGCAAGGGTATCGGCAAGCAAGCGCTCTACGCCCAGATCGACCTCGATCAGCCCAAGGCCTACGCGTATGCCGTCGAGGTGATGGCGGCCACCAGCCAGCTGCCGGACGCGCGCGAA
>JASHSO010000446.1 GCA_030038715.1 Streptosporangiaceae bacterium | reverse complement strand
CCCCACAGCACCCGGTCGGGAAACGCCTGCACCACGTGCCGGGCGAAGGGAACGACATCCGCGTACTCCGGCGGCCCGTATTTCGACAGCCGCTCCGGGCAGCTGACCTTGGACCAGACGTTCTCGTGCTCGGCCATAAAGCGGGTGAACAGCGCGAAGGCCGGCCCGTCCACCGGCTGCGTCACGTCTGGCGTGCCCATGTGGTCCACGACGATCGTGCTGGGCAGGCTGGTGAACAGCCGCCACCGCTCGGCCAGGTCGGCGGCCTCGAAGTACACCACGATGTGCCAGCCGAACTCGCCGATCAGGTCGGCCAGGCCGCGGTAGTACTCGTCGGGCTTGGGGTCCACCAGCCGCCGCACGAAGTTGAAGCGGATACCGCGAACGCCCGCCGCGTGCATGTCGGCGAGCTCGGTACGGGATATGCCGGGCCCGACGGTCGCGACGCCGCGCGCCCGGCCCGCCGCCGCGCGCAGCGCGTCGATGAGGGCGTCGTTGTCCGCCCCGTGGCAGGTTGCCTGGACGATGACGTTGCGCTCAAAGCCGAGGAAGTCTCGCAGCGCGAATAGCTGGTCCTTGCCGGCGTCGACCGGCGTGTACTTCCGCTCGGGTGCGTAGGGGAAGACGTCGCCGGGGCCGAATACATGACAGTGGGCGTCGACCGCGCCGGGAGGCGGGGCATAGCTCGGCTTGGTGGGGTTCGGGTGGAAAGGGAGCCAGTCCGCGTCGGGCTGGAACGTCGCAGTCATCTACTGTCCTCGTGCGCGGAGGGCCTTGTCGAGACGCGGGTATGCCCGCCTGGCGTTGCCCTCGTAGACCTTGGCGGCGTCGGCCTCCGCCAGACCGAGCCTATCGATGTAGCGCTTGGTGTCGTCGAAGTAGTGGCCGGTCTCGGGGTCGATGCCGCGGACAGCACCCACCATCTCGGATCCGAACAGGATGTTTCCGACATCGATGACCTCGAAAAGCAGGTTGATGCCTGGCTGGTGATAGACGCATGTGTCGAAGAACACGTTCCGCATGACATGCTCACCCAGCGGCGGCTTCTTGAGCATGTCGGACAGCCCGCGGTATCGCCCCCAGTGATACGGGACCGCACCTCCGCCGTGCGGGATCACCAGGCGCAGATCAGGGAAGTCGGCGAACAGGTCGCCCTGGATGAACTGCATGAACGCCGTCGTATCGGCGTTGATGTAATGCGCACCCGTCGCGTGGAAGTTGCGGTTGCAGCTGCTGGAGACGTGCACCATGGCTGGCACGTCGAGTTCGGTCATCTTCTCGAAGATCGGATACCAGTAGTGGTCCGTGAGCGGCGGGGCCGTCCAGTTCCCCCCGCTCGGGTCCGGGTTGAGGTTGCAGCCGACGAACCCAAGCTCGAGGACACAGCGCTCAAGCTCGGCGACGGACGACTTGAGCGGGGCGCCGGGTGACTGCGGTAGCTGGCAGACGCCGATGAAAGTGTCCGGGAACAGCCCGACGACGCGCGCGATGAGGTCGTTGCAGGCTCGCGCCCACTCGCCGCTAATCCGCTCGTCGCCCTCGTGGTGAGCCATAGCGGACGCTCGCGGCGAGAAGATCGTCATGTCGGCACCGCGCTCGCGGAGCAGCCGGAGCTGGTTCTGCTCGATCGAGTCGCGGATCTCGTCGTCAGAGATGGCCGGGTAGCACGGTGTCGGCCGACCCTCGCGGAACGCCGTCAGCTGGCTCTCGCGCCAGTGGTTGTGCTGCTCGGGGGCAGTCGTATAGTGCCCGTGGCAGTCGATGATCACAGCGAGGCTCCCTGGCTCCAGACCGACGATGGCACCATGACCCTGCCGCGCATGGCGAAGCAAGCGATAGCGGTCTGGGTCATTGCGCGTCCCCGCAGCCGACGTAGTACAGGCCCTTATCGGCGAGCCGGCCGCGCATGTCATAGCTGTCGGGGCCGAGGTCAGCGAACGGCGGCCAGATGCGCGCATCCCCCGGCAGCATGCCGTCCCTCAGCAGCTCCGCCAATCCGCTGTGCACCGGCCGTCGAGGTCGGTCGACATGTTCGCCGCGCACGAATCGTAGTCAATGCGAACCGGCCAAGCTCTGTCAACGCGGGATAAAGGCTGGTCCGTGCGTGCCCCGGCTGATCAGCCGTGTCCGGCGCGCGGCCTGCAACCTCAGGCTGGGGTCGCTGGCGCGGCCGGTGCCGATTAGGCTGGCGGCCATGCCCCGACCCGATGGACGGCGTCCCGACCAGCTACGGGACATCAAGATCACTAGAGGCTGGCTCGAGCACGCCGAAGGCTCGGTACTCGTGGAGTTCGGTGCCACCCGTGTGCTCTGCGTCGCCAGCGTCTCCGAGGACATGCCTCGCTGGCGGCGCGGAAGTGGCCAGGGCTGGGTCACCGCCGAGTACGCGATGCTGCCGAGGTCGACGAACACGCGCAGCGACCGCGAGTCCGTCAAGGGCAGGCTGGGCGGCCGGACGCAGGAGATCTCCCGCCTGGTCGGCAGGTCGCTGCGGGCGTGTATCGATCCCGCGGCGCTGGGCGAGAACACGATCATCGTCGACTGCGACGTGCTGCAAGCCGATGGCGGGACAAGGACCGCTGCCATCACTGGGGGATACGTCGCGCTCGTGGACGCCATTTCGTGGCTCTGCGACAGGAACCGCTGCAAGGCGGACCCCCTCATTGCCTCGGTCGCCGCTGTCAGCGTCGGGATCGTGGCCGGCGAGCCCCGGCTCGACCTGTGCTACGAGGAGGACGTGGCAGCCGAGACTGACATGAACGTGGTGTGCACGGGTGCTGGCAATTTCGTTGAGGTCCAGGGGACTGCCGAGCGCGAGCCCTTCGACCGCGGGCTGCTCGACCAGCTACTCAGCCTGGCGGTGGCCGGCTGCGGGGAGCTGACCAAGCTGCAGCAGGCAGCGCTCGGCGGATGAGCGCGGCCCGGCCCGAATGCCTGGCCCGCCTGGTCCTGGCGACGGCGAACCAGCAGAAGCTGGCCGAGTTGAGCAGGATTCTGCAGGCTACCGGCATGGAGATCGAACTAGCCGGGCTGGCCGGCTTTCCCGGTGCGCCGGAGGTACCGGAGACCGGCGCTACATTTGCCGAGAACGCACTGCTCAAGGCCCATGCGATCGCGCAATTCACTGGGCTGCCGGCGGTTGCAGACGACTCCGGGCTGTGTGCCGAGGCCCTGAACGGCATGCCGGGAGTGCTGTCAGCCCGCTGGAGCGGTAAGCACGGCGACGACGCGGCCAATCTCCGCCTGGTCCTCGGCCAGTTGGAAGATGTCCCCGACGAGCGACGCGGCGCCTACTTCGCCTGCGCGGCCGCGCTGGTGACACCCGATGGCGGCGAGCACCTGAGTGAGGGCATCGTGACCGGCTCGCTAACCCGTACGCCGCGCGGTCATAACGGGTTCGGCTATGACCCAATCTTCGTCCCGGATTCGGCAGAGCTAACGACCGCGGAGATGGACTCGCAGGCTAAGGACCGGATTAGCCACCGCGGCAAGGCTCTGCGTGGCCTGGTCCCGGCGATCGCGGCGGTGCTCGGCTAGCGCGGGGCACCCCGTTCCCCCCACAAGTGCTGAAGGGAGCACGATGCCACAAACGAAACTGGCGCCAGGGGACGCGGCACCGGACTTTACCCTGCCCGACGCGGACGGATCACCGGTGAGCCTGGCCTCGCTGCGCGGTCGGCGGGTCGTCGTCTACTTCTATCCCGCCGC
The DNA here is from genome assembly GCA_030038715.1 of Streptosporangiaceae bacterium. Classification (GTDB taxonomy): domain Bacteria; phylum Actinomycetota; class Actinomycetes; order Streptosporangiales; family Streptosporangiaceae; genus JAJYUU01. Next base: position 299 of record JASHSO010000446.1, on the reverse strand, counting down.
GATGACGCCCGGCTGCACGAAGGAGGCCTGCGATTTCCGCGACAGCCTGGCCGGCCTGGCCAGCGCCGGCGTCGCTGTGCTCGGCATCTCCCCGGACAGCCCGGCCAAGCTGGCCAGGTTCCGGGACCGGGATGGCCTGAACTTCCCGCTGCTGAGCGACGAGAGCCGAAGCGTGCTTGCGGCCTATGGCGCCTACGGCGAGAAGGTCCTGTACGGCAAGAAGTCCCTCGGCGTGATCAGGTCGACCTTCGTCGTCGGGCCGGACGGGGATGTCGAGCGGGCCTACTACGGGGTGAAGG
>JASHSO010000445.1 GCA_030038715.1 Streptosporangiaceae bacterium | reverse complement strand
GCCGCCGGTGGTCGATCAGCACCACGGCCTCTGGCCAGTGCAACTGCAGCGTTCCGGGCTTGACCGGGGCGAGCAGCGCCCGCCCTGCCATCGCCCCGAGGTCATTGGCGACGCGGACCGGGTCGCCGTCGACCAGACCGAGCCGGGCGGCGTCGGCGGCGTTGATGAGCACGGCGTCGCGAGTGGCGCCGGTCAGGTCGTCCCGGCCGCCCTGGATCATGCTGTTGAACTGCTTACCGCGCCTGGTCGCAGCGAGGAAGCAGCCGTCTGGCACCTCAACCCGGGGCGGGACCACGGGTGCGAAGTGGGCCTTTCCGTCAGGAGTAGCGAACTTCCACCCCCAGCACAGGTGCGGGCCGCCGTACTGGAACTGGTCCCCTTCCTTGGCGAGGTGCTCGATGCCCGCGTACGTCGGAATGGTGCGAGCAATGTCCCGGCGGATGGCGGGAGTCCCATGGAAGTGCATTCGATCAGCCAGGTCGGGCCGCGCCCGCTTCGCGATCTCCATGAACACTTCCCACTCCGGCCGAGCTTCGGCGATGCGGGGACCCGGGATTTCCGGGCTGAAGATCACGCGGCGTTCGGTGGAAGTCTCGGTAACCCCGCCTGGCATCTCATACCGGGTGGCAGCCGGGAGCAGCAGCACGGTGTCGGCGGGATCCACCAGCATCTGGTGGGACACGACGATGTCCATGTGCACGCGCAGTGGAATCCGGCCGAGCGCCGCGCGGCAGTAATCCGGCTCCGGGAGCACGCCAAGGAAATTCCCGCCGCTGGACACGAACACGTCCAGCTTGCGTTCGTGCGCGGCATCGATCATCTCGGGAGCGGTGAGGCCCTGAGACGACGGCACCTCGAATCCCCACAGCTGCGAGAGCTGCGCGGCGTTCTCCGCGTTGACGGCCGCCCCGCCAGGAAACCCGGTCGCATAGGCGCCCATCTCGGCCCCCCCTTGGACGCCGGAGTGGCCGCGCATGGGCATCAGGCCACACTGCGGCCTGCCGACGAACCCCTTCGACAACGCCAGGTTGATGATGGCCTGGACGTTGTCAGCACCGAACTCGTGCTGCGTGATCCCCATGCTCCAGACGAACACCGCTGTTCTGGCGCGGCCCAGCATGCGCGCGAACGCCAGCATCTCGGCCGAAGTAGAGCCGGACAGCCGTTCAAGCTCGTCCCACGGCTGCTTCTCAAGTGCTTGGGTGACGGTGTCGAAGTCCGCGGAGTGCTCGTCGATGAACTGCCGATCCACCAGTCCCTGCTCGATCATGTGCTTCAGCGTCCCGTTCAGGAACGCCGCGTCCCCGCCCACGTTCACCAGGAAGGTGCGATCAGCGATCTTCGTGCCGAACAGGGCGCTTTCGGCGTTGGACGGAATCCAGTACCGCTCCATTCCGGGCTCACGGTAGGAGTTGACGAGCGCGACCTTCGTCCCGGCCTTTTTGGCGTGGTACAGGTACTTCATCGCTACCGGCTGGTTGTTGGCCACGTTGGAACCCACGAAAACGACCAGGTCGCTGCCGATCCAGTCGCGGTAGGAGCAGGTGGTGGCGGCCGCGCCCATGGCCCGCTTCAGGCCCGCTGTGGACGGTGAGTGGCAGATGCGCGCCGCGTTATCCACCGAGTTCGTGCCTAGTGCGCGCGCGGCCTTCTGGGCCACGTAGTAGTTCTCGTTCGGCTGCCCGCGGCTAGTCATATAGAACGCGATGCGGTCCGGCGCGGTGGCCCGGATGCGCTCTGCCACGAGGTCCAGGGCCTCATCCCAGGAGATCCGCCGGAACCCGGGTTCGCCTGCCGTGCGTGCCATCGGGTAGGCGAGACGGCCGAGTTCGCGAAGTGCTGCGTCGCTCCGCTCGCGCAGCGACCCGGCATCGCGCAGGATGGCGTGCTCCAAGGCCGGCATGGTGTTCAGCCGCAGCAGCCGGAGCCGGATGTTGCAGACATGCACCTCGTCCATCGTCCAGTCGCGCATGCCGGTAGTGCCGAGCGAGCAGCCGTCACAGCACCCATGCTTGAGAATCCGCCACGCGTACCGCATCTGGTCCCGGTTCTCCCAGAGGGAGTTCCATATCTCGCGGTAATTGTTCGGGTGTTGCTCCCCGGCACCAAATGGCTTGGCGCTCACCCACAGCGACCGGTCGATGAGCTTGGTCATCCTGAAACCTCTCTGGGCAGCGCGCCTGGTTCATCGTTCGCGCGACAGGTTGTTGGTCGGCGGACCTTCGCTTCCTACGCGAAGTACCTGCCAACGACTATTCCGCAGTATACGTCGTGGAACGATATTCCAGCACCATTTCGGTGCCCTATCGGAGCTGGAGCACGTGCCCGGACTGCGGGATTAGCTCGCCGATGACCGGTGCGCCGGGAATCGAACCCGCGACGAGCAACCCACCCGAAGTCTGGGCATCGGCGAGCAGCAGCAGCGTCTCCTCGGGCAGGTCGCCGAAGTCGCAATGCGGCGCCACCCAGGTGAGATTTCGCCTGGTACCGCCGGGTACGTAGCCAGCGCGCAGCGCATCAAGCGCGCCATCGATGACCGGTACTGCCGCGCTGTCCACGACGGCCGTCACGCCGCTGGCCCTGGCCAGCTTGAACAGGTGCCCCAGCAGGCCGAAGCCGGTGACATCGGTGGCGCAGCCGATCCCGGCCGCGAGTGCATCCCTGCTCGCCTTAGCATTGAGCTCTGTCATGACGTCGATCGCGGCTGGGAACAGCTCGCCGGTCGCCTTGTGCCGGGCGTTGAGCACACCGCTGCCGACGGGCTTGCTGAGCGACAGCGGCAGGCCAGGCATGCCCGCGTCGATGCGAAGGAGCCGCCCAGGATCGGCGAGTCCGGTGACGGCCATGCCGTACTTTGGCTCCGGATCATCGATGCTGTGCCCGCCAGCCACGAGGCACCCTGCCTGCGCGGCTACGTCCATGCCGCCGCGCAGCACCTCGGCCGCTAGCTCGGTGCTCAGCACGTCCCGCGGCCAGCCGAGGAGGTTGAGCGCCACGAGCGGCTCGCCGCCGACGGCGTAGACGTCGGACAGGGCGTTGGCAGCCGCGATCTGGCCGAAGGTGTAGGCGTCGTCCACCACCGGGGTGA
>JASHSO010000444.1 GCA_030038715.1 Streptosporangiaceae bacterium | reverse complement strand
GCACTTCTGTCGATCGCGTAGTCGTTTCGAGGCTCGATCTTGGCAGTTGGTTCCCCGACCTGCCTGCTGCACGCGGCACTTCTGTCGATCGCGTAGTCGTTTCGAGGCCGGATCTTGGCAGTTGGCCGAACGTCAGGAGGTGGCAGCGGGCAGCGCCGCGGCCGGGTCGGCCAGGGCAGGTACTGCCTCGGACACAGCGGAAATGTCGTCGAGGCTGCGGCCGGCGGGCTCGGGCAGAGTAAGGGTCAGCAGGAAGCCTGCGGCCGAGATGACCGCCGCAAGCAGCAGCGTGCCGCGCAGGCCGAACGAGCTCTCCAGGAGGGGGAAGAGGAACACGCCGACGAACGCGCCGAACTTCCCAATTCCGGCTGAGATGCCATGGCCGGTGGCCCGGACAGAGATCGGGAACAGCTCGCCCGGAAGCACGAACGTGGTCATGTTCGGACCGAACTCGGCGAAGAAGTAGCTGATCCCGTAAACGGCCAGGAACGGGAGCACCGCGGTCGTCATACCCGGGACCAGCCCGATTACCCCGAAGCAGAGCGCCATCATGGCGAACCCGGTGAGCTGGAGCCGCCGGTGGCCGATCTTGTCTATGCGCAGGATTCCGAGGACGTAACCGGGCACTGCCGCTACCACGAAGATCGCTAGCTGGATCGCGATCGTGGTCAGCGCCGACGCTCCCGGTGATATCAGCTTGATGATCTGCGGGGTGGAGATCGTGTTGCCGTAATAGGCGTAGTCGAGCAGGAACCAGCTGCCAGCGGTGCCGACGAGGAGCAACACGAATCGGCGGTCGGTCAGGAACTGGCGCACGCCCATGCGGCCAGTCCCGGTCGGCGCTGCACGGCCCCGGATGGCACCCGCGCTGAACCGGCCGAGCTGCCGGGCCGCGTCGTCGCCGTGACCCTGGACCTCTACCTGGTAGCGGGGGGATTCCGGCATCCGACGGCGAAGGTAGACGACGGTGGCCGCGGGAACGGCACCGAGTCCGAGTAGCAGTCGCCAAGTCAGATTCGTGCTCAGTCCAGACCCAAGCAATCCGAGTGCGATCAGCGGACCGACCACGAGGCCGAGCGCCTGAGCGGAGAACACCAAGCCGACCAGCCTGCCGCGATGATCGCGATTGGCGTACTCAGTCATCAGAACGGCGCTGACTGGATAGTCACCGCCCACGCCGAGCCCGAGCAGGAACCGGAAGGCGATCAGCGCCCAGAAGGACGGGGCGAGCGCCGAGCCGACTGCAGCGACTACCATGACGGCGGCCACCAGCCAGTACACCCGCTTGCGCCCGACGACATCGGCGATCCGGCCGAAGAGCACCGCACCCAGGCAAGCAGCTCCCAGCATGGTTGCGTTCAGCACAGCGAGATTGGTGGTATCCAGGTGCCAGTCCTGTTTGACCAAGGTCGCAGCTATGCCGATGATGAACAGGTCGTAGGCGTCGGTGAAGAATCCCATCCCAGAGACGAAAGCCGCCCGCAGGTGGAACCTGCTCAGCTTCGCGTCATCGAGTGACCCGATCAGGTCAGCTGAACTCGTCTCCGCCACCGATCCCTTCTCCCTCTGGGCCCCATGCCCGGCAACGAAGGTATGTGGATCAGGCGAACTGACACCGACTGGAAAGTAAACAAACGGTGAATACACCGGCAGTGGGCTCGCCGTCGTTGCCGACCGGGCATTTGCCAGACTGACGCTCGTGGACGCCGACGAGCTTGAGCGCGCCTACCGCGCCGAGGCCACCACTCTGCGAGCGTCGCTTGCCAGGCGACTTGGCGACGTAGGGCTGGCGGAGGAGCTAGTGCAGGACGCGTTCGTCGAGGCGCTCGAGCACTGGCACAGTGGTGGCGTCCCGGTCAATCCCGGCGGCTGGCTCGCCACCACGGCCTGGCGCAAGGCTATCGACCGGCAGCGCCGGGCCAGGGTCGGCCGCGAAAAGCTCGCGCTGCTGGCGGTCACGCAGCAGCGGTCGGAACTCGGCCCAGCACAGCCCGGGGACACCCAGCAGGTCGACGACGACATGCTCAGCCTCGTGTTTGCCTGCTGTCATCCATCGCTGCCGGCTGATTCCCAGGTCGCACTGACTCTGCGAGCCGCATGCGGGCTGACCACAGCGGAGATCGCCGCGGCGTTCTTGGTCAGCGAGTCGACTATGGTTCAGCGACTATCCAGGGCGCGCCGGTCGCTGCGAGACAGCGGCGTGGCCGTGCGAGTCCCCGACCCAGATGAGTTGGCCGACCGGCTGGCAGCCGTCCTGGCAGTCGTATACCTCGTGTTCAACGAGGGATACCTGGCCAGTGCGGGGCGAACGCCGGCCCGACGCGACCTGGTCGCCCGCGCCGTACTTCTGGCAAGGCTGCTGCACCGGCTGATGCCGCGCGAGCCCGAGGTGCTGGGCCTGCTCGCGCTTCTGCTCCTACACGAAGCGCGGGCAGCGACCAGGTTCGACGGCTGGGGCCGCCTGGTCCGGCTGCAGGACCAGGATCGGGAGAGGTGGAACCGCCCGCTCGCGGCCGAGGCGTCGGCGTTGCTCGACCGGGCCATCGAGCTGCGCCGACCGGGTCCCTACCAGGTCCAGGCCGCCATCGCCGCGCTGCACGTTGCCGCGCCCTCGTACGGCCAAACCGACTGGCTGCAGATCCGGCTGCTCTATGACCGACTGCAGGCGATGACACCGTCTCCCGTCGTGCAGCTCAACCGGGCCGTCGCCACCAGGTTCGCCGTCGGTCCGCAGGCCGCGCTGGCGGAGGTGGAGCCGCTTGCCGACCAGCTTGGCGAATACCGGTTGTTCCACGCCGTTCGCGCCGAACTGCTCGCAGCCGTGGGCCGGTCGACCGAGGCTCGTGCCGCTAACGAGCGGGCGCTCGCGCTCGCAGCGAACCCCGCCGAGCGCGAGTTGATAGCCCGCAGGCTGTCCGACTGAGCTAGAAGACCACGACCGGTCTGAGCTCGATGGTGACCAGGCCGCGATCCACGCCAGGCCAGGTCTTCGCCAGCTCCACCGCCTCGTCGAAGGTTTCGGTCTCCAGCACCGAGAAGCCGCCAAGTACCTCCTTAGCCTCGATAAACGGGCCATCCGTGACACCGGCCTGTCGGACCGTCCGTGCCGTGTTTGCTGGCTGAAGCTGATATCCGCCCTCGGCTAGCTTCCCGGACCCGCCCATCTTCTCGTACCAGCTCGTGATCTCCGCGAACCACGCTCTGCCGTCCTCCTCGGACAGGCTCAGGCCAGCCGGGGTGTCCAGGATGAGCATCACGTACTTCATCGCGATGACCTCCTATAGAGTGCTCTGGGGCGTCACGCACGCCCACTCGCTTAGTTCCACGAATGGCAACGGGGGCCGTTCGACATCGACGTTCGGCAACTTTTGGCTGGCGGCTCTGGACTGGCTCGAAGCCCACGTTCAGGCCGTGTTCGGTTTTACGACGATAGCCTTGGCTGGCCCCACTCCGGGTCCGCGACCGCCAACGGGGATGCGGCGAAGTGCGTCTTGGCATGACCGGCACCCAAGGAGAGCCGATGAGCCGCATTCACCGGAGGCCAGCCGTCGCGTTGCTGGCGAGCGTTGCCGTGGCGAGCATAGTCATGGTGATTGCCGTACCCGCCACGGCTAAGTCCACAGCAGTGAAGCGAGCCAGCGCGACACCGCGGGCCGCGCTGACGACGACGCCCGCGTCGGCTAAGTCCGCCGCGGCCAAGCGCGTGAGCATTATGCCTCGCGCGGCCCTGGCGACGGCGCGGGCGGCCGCGACCGGCATCTGCAGCTCTGCTAGTCACCCGCAGCTCGCGGCACGAATCTCGGCTCGAGTCACGGCGGCACTCAAGGGGCGGGCCCAGTCCCAAGTGGGCCTGGCCGTGTCGGACCCTGGCCTGGACCTTACGTGCAAGCTGCATCAGGGCTGGCACTTCGACGCGGCGAGCGTGATCAAGGTCACCATCATCAGTGCCTTGCTGCTCAAGGAGGGCGGGCCGTCGCATCTCACGACGAACCAGCGGGAGCAGGCCTGGCTGATGATCACCCAGTCGGACGACGATGCCGCCACCGACCTGTGGAACGACGTCGGGATGACGGACATGCAGGTGTTCCTCGACAAGGCGGGCATGACGCACACCGAGCTCAACTACGCCTGGGGCCTCACCGAAATCACCGCGCAGGACGAGATGACGTTGCTGCAACTGCTGGTCAACCCCGGCAACGTACTCAGCAAGCAGTCGCGCCTCTACGTCCTGTCGCTGATGGATCATGTCATCGCCGCACAGCGCTGGGGAGTGCCAGACGGCGCTCCATCGACTGTGACTGTGCACGTCAAGAATGGCTGGCTGCCCTATCCCGACTCCGACATGGACGCCGACGACTGGCACGTCAACAGCATCGGCGCCTTTACCGGGCGCGACATCGACTACGAGATCGTGATCCTGACCGGGCCGCGTGGTGAGCAGAGCGAGGCCTACGGCATCGACACCATCCAGGCGGCTGCGCGAGTGATCAACAGGGACCTGGCAGCGGCCGGATGAGGGCCGTGACCACGGCCGCGACCGCTGGGGCGGCACCGGGCCGGGTCATCCCGTTCCCTGACTATAAGTTCGCGCCGAACATCGGCGGCCATCCGGACGTCTACGAGATCGAG
>JASHSO010000443.1 GCA_030038715.1 Streptosporangiaceae bacterium | reverse complement strand
CTGCGTTTGTCCAGGTCGGCAAGTTTTCCCGCCGTCGTGTGCGGGTCTGGCTCCGGCGCGTCGGCGGGCTGCGCGAGCTGATCGGTTGCCATGCCGGGCCGGCTAGGGGAGAGCAGCCGGATCAGGCTGGCCGGCCGCACGCGCCGTGACGCCCGCACCGCGCCGTCCGCGGCCGCTCAGGCGGGTGCAGCTGAGGCCGGCGGCTATGCAGCTCAGCGGGATGGCGACGATGGCATACCGGTACAGCGAACCGGTCAGCAGCGCCGGGGACAGGATGCTCACCACGGCGAGCCCGCACGGCAGGAACTGGATCCCTCCGAAGCGGCGCCAGTCCCGTACTACACCGGCGATCCCAAACAGAACGATCAGCAGGAACAAGACGCCCGGGAACCAGACAGGCTGCTGGTAGTCGAACATCCAGGTCGCATACGGGTAGACGGCGTGGGTGTTCTCGGTGGTCCCCGAGAAGTCGCGTTCGTACCTGATGTAGTACGAGGGCAGCACCGCAATCCGCGGGCTGGGCGTGAGGTACATCTCTGCCTGGTCCTGCGGCCTGTCAGTGCCGATGAACGTGAGCAGCACGTCCCTGCTGACCACCCTCAGGTAGCTCAGCGGCTGCTTCTCGATGGCCAAGAGCGCGAATCGCAGCGCGAGCGAGTTGTTGTGGCCGTTGATCCCCGGATCAGAGTCCTTGCGCCACCACGCGTCGGACGCCCACAGGTAGTCAGACGGCGTGTTCTGGATCAGCTCGTTGGAGATGGAGAACGCCGGGGAGTCCGCGGGCACCGCGGTCGGCTTCATCGCGTTCGGGCACAGCGCCAGCAAGGCGGCAGGTGGCTTGATGACCTTGCAGTTGGCAAAGCTGGTAGTCCGCGACCAGAGGAACAGGCCATCGCTCGAGGTCAGGTTGAACTGGCCGTGCTGGTGGTCGAACAGCGCAGCATAGCCCGCCACGGGCACGGCGAAGACGATGGCCGCCGCCGTGAACGACCGCCAGCCGACCTTCCTGAACAGCAGGAAGAGCGCGACGACGACGACGAGCAGCACGCCGTTGCCGCGCAAAACGCACGCATAGGCGAGCAGGAGTCCGGCAAGGACGCACTGCCAGGGCCGCGGTGTTCGCTTGGTGATCAGCAGCGCGACGATGGCGATGAGCACCAGCAGGTACAGCGTGTCCGGCAGGATGTAGGACTCCAGCGCAATCTCGCGGGTGTCGAACAGCGTCGGCAACGCCGCCAGCGTCGCACCCCACGCAGGTAGCCCCCAGTACCGCAGCAACGCATAGACGGCGACGGCGACGGCGATGCCCATCAGGTGCTGGATCGCGACGACGACCGTCAGCGCGTGCGGCAGGAACTGGAAGAAGGTCAGGAAGAACGGGTAGCCCGACGGCCTGATCGTGCCGAGCTGGTGGTTGATGGCCTCCTGCATGTAGACGAACGAGTCTGCGGTGAGCAAGGCCGGCCGGAACGACAGCATTTCCAGGATCCGCGGGATCAGCGACAGCACAACGGCGATCGTGATCAGCCTGTGCTTATGCCACAGCGCCCGTGGCGAGATTTCCGCGGTGATCCGGGACCAGCCCGTGGCGCCCGAGCCGGCCGGGGCGGTTACCGGGGTTGCGGCTGCCGCGGATTCGTTCGCACCGTCACCCGCTGACACGGTTCCGACTTGGCCTTCTGTGGTGCCCGGATACGCCGAGGCAGGCGTGCCCGATGACCCGCCCTCTCCACCAGTCGCCCTCAGGTCGGTCAGTGCTTGCCCCGGATGTCTTCCCGCGCGCGGCCGTCCCGCGCTTGATGGCCGATTTCGCAGCCTAGAGTACCGGGAGAGGGCGCGGGACAGGACGCAACCCCGGCGGCGACTCCGCCGCCACGCCAGGAGGCCGGGATGAGCTGGACAGTCGAGCGAGCGCCGCTCCGGCAGGCTGTCCTGCGGGACGCGGTACTGGCCAAGTCCAGGCTCTGGACGGACGTTCAGGTAGTGCAGCGGACCGGATCGACCAACTCAGACCTGCTGGCCGCCTCCCGGCAGGGCGCGGCAGCCGGGTCGATCCTGGTCGCCGAGGAGCAGACGGGTGGCCGCGGCCGCCTCGGCCGCAGCTGGCAGAGCGCGCCCGGGGCCGCCCTCACATTCTCCGTGCTCGTCCGGCCTGCCGCCGTCGCGCCCGGGCTGCGAGGCTGGCTGCCGCTGCTCGCCGGGGTGGCCGCGGTCTCGGCGGTGCGCCGCCAGTCCGGGCTGGCCGCGACCCTGAAATGGCCGAACGACATCCTCAGTTACGACGCCAAACTGGCCGGAATCCTGGCAGAGCAGGCAGGTGACGCCGTGGTAGTCGGTTTCGGCATCAATGTTTGCGCGACCGCCGACGAACTGCCGTCCGACGCGGCGACCTCGCTGGCTCTGCGCGGCGCTGCGCGACCAGACCGGCACGAGCTGCTGCTAGCCGTGCTGCGCGAGTTCGAGTTCCGGTACCTGCGCTGGGCGGGCGGCCGGCCCCCCGGCGACGCCGTGGCCTGTGGCCTGCGAGCCGAGTACCGGCGAGCATGCTCGACCATCGGCAAGGACGTGCGGGTCGAACTGCCGGGCGGCAGCCTCGTGGCCGGCCGCGCGACCGGCATCGACGACATCGGGCGGCTGGTCATCGCGACGCCCGACAGCATCGAGTCGGTCAGCGCCGGCGACGTCGTCCACGTGCGTTAGCGCGCAGAGTGCGCGGCAGCGTGTCACGATGAGGCGTATGGCGGGCGCGACCGGACTTTCCGAGGGTGAGCACCTCGTCCTCCGGATGCACCAGCACTGGAAGACGATTCTGCGGCCGGTGGCGACGCTCGCGCTGATCGTCGGGGGGACTCTGGTCGTGCTGATCTTCGTTCCGCCGGTCGAGCACGCGACCGCCGGCCGGCTCGGCCTAGGCGCGGCAGCACTGGTGCTTGCGATCATCTGGGTCGGCAGGCCGCTGCTGCGCTGGTGGACTACCAGTTATGAGCTGACCAACCGCAGGCTGCGGCTGCGCGCCGGGGTGGTGACCCGCCGGGGCCGCGACTTCCCGCTATCGAAGATCAGCGACGTCTCGTTCGCCCAGGGCATGCTGGACCGCATGCTCGGCTGCGGCCGGCTGGTCGTGGAGTCGCCTGGTGAGCACGGACAGCTCGTGCTCACCGAGATTCCCCGTGTGCAGCAGGTTCAGTCGGCCATGTTCCAGCTAGTGGAGGACGAGCAGGCTAGGCTGACGCGGGAGCAGCAGTAGCCTGGGGTCCGTGTCGGACTATCCGCCCCAGGTCTCGGTTCGCGAAGTCGGGCCCAGAGACGGGCTCCAAAACGAGCGGCCGGTTCCGACTCAGGCCAAGATCGAGCTGATCAACCGGCTGTCTGGGACCGGAGTGCGGAGGATCGAGGCGGTCTCCTTCGTCAGGCCGCAGGCAATACCGCAGATGGCGGACGCCGACCAGGTCTGGGGCGGGATCACCCGAGCCCCGTCGGTCAGCTACTCGGCGCTGGTGCCCAACCTGCGTGGTGCCACCCGGGCCCTCGATGCAGGGCTGACTGAGATCGAGGCCGTGGTCTCCGCGTCCGACACGCACAACCGCAAGAACGTCAACCGCGGTACCGAGGAGTCGCTTGACGACATCTCCGCGATCATCGAGCTCGCCCACGGTCGCGGCGCGAGCTGCCAGGTGATTGTGTCCACCGCGTGGGGCTGCCCGTACGAGGGCGACGTGCCGGTCGAGCGGGTTGTCTTTGTGGCGGGCAGGGCGGTGGCCGACGGGGCCGACTGCATCTCCTTCGGCGACACCACCGGAATGGCGACACCTGGCCGTGTGCGCGCACTGGTCGGCGCATTCCGCTCGACCTACCCGGACAGCGGGCTGAACCTGCACTTTCACAACACCAGGGGCACCGGCCTGGCCAACGTGCTGGCCGCGCTCGAGCTCGGGGTCGCCGACTTCGACGCCTCGGTCGGCGGCCTCGGCGGTTGCCCGTACGCGCCCGGTGCCAGCGGAAACATTGCCACCGAGGAACTCGTGCACATGGTCGAGGACATGGGGGTGTCCACCGGCATCGACCTGACGGCGATGATCGACGCGGCAGCCGATGCCGAGCGGATAATCGGCCGCGAGCTTCCGTCCCAGGTGCTGCGGGCCGGGCCTCGTTCCCGCACTATCACTGCCTGACGCACACGCCTAACCGGCGAGGCGACCTTGACCTGCGCAAACGCTCCCGCCGCGTTTAGCTAACTGTTTCCGGGAAAGTTGCGCGGCACTGCTGAATTGTGATTGGAGCGGGCAGACCATGGCGATTCTCGACCACAAGAGACATCGATGGCTTTTGATCATCTGGGCCATCGTCGGGCTTGTCGTCTCGTGGGAGCGCACGTATATCACGGTGCACATCATCCAGACCTTAGTGACGGTAGTCCTGGCAGTGTTCCTCTGGCCACTGGTGTTGCTTGGCGTGAACCTGCACGTCCACTAGCTGATGTCGGCCCGAGACCGGCTGCTGTCGTACTCTCACCAGCGTGAGCGAAGAAGACGAGCAGGCGGCCGGCCACCCTGACCTTGCCGCAATCCGGGCCAGGGTCGCCCAGGGCGGCGCTGAGCGGTATCACCGGCAGGCGGCGACCGTCGGCAAGCTGTTCGCACGGGACAGGATTGCGCTGCTGGTGGACGACGGCAGCTTCACCGAGGATGGGGCGTTCGCGAACGTGCTGGCCGGCGACCTGCCGGCCGACGGTGTGATCACCGGGACCGCCGTTATCGACGGTCGTCCGGTGGCGCTGATGGCCAACGACTCCACGGTGAAGGCCGGCTCGTGGGGAGCCAGGACGGTCGAGAAGATCATCCGGGTGATCGAGCAGGCTTATACCGCCGGCCTGCCGATGATCTACCTGGTGGACTCGGCCGGCGCCCGGATAACCGATCAGGTGCAGATGTTCCCCGGCCGTCGCGGCGCCGGCAAGATCTTCCACACCCAGGTGCGCGCGTCGGGTTCGATCCCGCAGGTCTGCGCGCTGTTCGGGCCGTCGGCGGCAGGCGGAGCCTACATACCCGCGTTCTGCGACTTCGTCGCGATGGTGGACGGCAACGCCTCGATGTACCTGGGCAGCCCGCGGATGGTGGAGATGGTGGTGAGCGAGCGCACCACGCTGGAGGAGATGGGCGGCGCGCGGATGCACTGCTCGGTGTCAGGCTGCGGACATTACCTGGCTGCGGCCGAGGCGGAGGCGATCGCGGCGGTCCGCGACTTCCTGTCCTACCTGCCGGGCAACTGGCAGCAGCAACCTCCGGCGCAGCCGGCCCGCGAGCCGAAGCCGGCCGACCTGCGCGCGATGGTCCCGGCGAACGAGCGGCAGGCCTTCGACATGCGCAGGTACGTGCGCGGGATCGTGGACGCCGAGTCGCTGTTCGAGGTGCACGAGCTGTGGGCGCGCGAGCTCGTGGTGGGGTTCGCGCGGCTGGATGGCCAGCCTATCGGCATCGTGGCCAATAACCCGATGTTCAAGGGCGGCGTGCTGTTCGTCGACTCGGCAGACAAGGGCACCAGGTTCATCCAGTTGTGTGACGCGTTCAATGTGCCGTTGCTGTTCCTCGCCGACGTTCCCGGCTTCATGGTCGGCACGGCGGTGGAGCGGCAGGGCATCATCCGGCACGGCGCCAAGATGATTACAGCGGTCTCGGAGGCGACCGTGCCGAAGATCTGCGTAATCGTGCGGAAGGCCTATGGCGCCGGGCTGTACGCCATGGCCGGCCCCGGCTTCGAGCCGGACGCGACCCTCGCGCTGCCGACAGCCAAGATCGCCGTCATGGGAGCAGAGGCCGCCATCAACGCTGTCTACTACAACAGGCTCGCCGCCATCACGGATCCGGCCGAGCGGGACGCGGAAACGCGGCGGCTGCGTGCCGAGTACGACGCCGACATCGATGTGCTCCGGCTGGCCGGCGAGCTCGTCGTAGACGACGTGGTCGAGCCGGAGGACCTGCGGTCCCAGCTAATCCGCAGGTTTGCGGCAGCGCGCGGCAAAGATCGCACGTTCTCCCGGCGACGGCACGGCGTCACGCCGGTGTGAGGTTTACCGCCGCGTGCCGCCCGGTATCGGCGTTCTGTCGGCTGCCAGTCAGAATTCATCCGCAAGCCCCGTAATATTCGCAGCTCAGGCCGGATCTAGTGGCCCAATGCAGGGGCGTGCAGCGTGTATTGAGCGTGAACCTTGCCGGCCGCCATACGATCGGTCCATGACCAGCGTGTTGCTTGCCGAAGACGACCCGGCGATCTCCGAGCCCCTTGCCCGGGCGTTGCGCCGTGAAGGCTATGACGTTGATGTGGCTTCCGACGGCCCGGGCACCCTGGATGCCGCGAGGAACGGCGGCATCGATCTCATCGTGCTCGACATCGGACTTCCCAAGCTCGACGGGCTTGAGGTGTGTCGGCGCATCAGGTCTGCCGGGCAGTCCGTGCCCGTGCTCATCCTGACCGCCCGGGCCGACGAGGTCGATACTGTCATCGGGCTCGACGCGGGCGCTGACGACTATGTCACCAAGCCGTTCCGGCTAGCGGAGCTGCTGGCCAGGGTCCGGGCACTGCTGCGGCGCGGTACCTCGGAGACCCGGGTTGTGCAGGGCGTGCGGGTCGATGCCGAGGCAAGGCGCGCTTGGCGAGGTGATACCGAGATTGAGCTGACCTCCAAGGAGTTCGACCTGCTCGCGTTGATGGTTGCGGAAGCCGGGAAGGTCGTCACTAGGGAGCAGATCATGCGGCAGGTATGGGACAGCAAGTGGTGGGGCTCCACCAAGACACTGGACATGCACGTTTCCTGGCTGCGCCGCAAGCTGGGCGACGACGCGCACAACCCGCAATTCATCACCACCGTGCGCGGTGTCGGGTTCAGGTTCGAGCGCGGCGACTGACCGGACACGCACGCGTGCGCTGAGGACCCTGGGGCTTGCTAGATGCAGCGACGGCTGCTGATCTCGATGGTCGCTGTTGCCGTAGTGGCCGTGCTTACACTCGGCGTGCCACTGGCGTTCGTGCTCGGCCGGTTGCGGGTCGACGAGGCTAGCCAGCAGCTGAACCGGGACGCCCAGACGGTAGCCAGAACCCTGCAGGAGCGGATGAATTCCGGCTTCCCGCCTGGGGCAGTGCAGCAGGCCAGAGCGCTTCAGGACAGGTTCGTCGTGATCAGCCAGCTCGGCGGAGCCACCGTCCGGGTAGGCAAGAGGCCAACGTCGAACGCCGAGAAGGCAACAGCTAACACCGCCGACTTCAAGGTGACCATCGAGGCCGCGAACTTCGACGTGGCTGGCAACGTGATCCGGGCATTGCTGCTGATCGGCGGTGTGGCGGTGCTCGCCGTCGGCATTGCCGTGGTACTTGGGCTCGGTTACGCGAGGCGACTGGTGCGTCCGCTCGAGGAACTCGCTGGGGCGGCTGACAGGCTGGGCTCCGGCGACTCGAGCCCGCTCGGGCGCCGATACGGAATCCAGGAACTGGACCGGGTGGCCGAAGGCCTGGACAGCTCAGCGCAGCGGATTGACGACCTGCTCTCGGCCGAGCGCGACTTCGCCATCGACGCCTCACACCAGCTCAGGACGCCGCTGACGGCACTGTCCATGCGACTGGAGGAGATGCTGGCCGCGGCAGATTACCCGGAGGTAGTGCGCGAGGAAGGGGCAGCCGCACTGGCCCAAACCGAGCGGCTTGGCGAGGTGGTAGGTCAACTGCTCGGT
>JASHSO010000442.1 GCA_030038715.1 Streptosporangiaceae bacterium | reverse complement strand
GTTGCTTCCCGCGGCGTCAGCGCGTCGAGGGCGTGCCGGAGCTGGTCGGCCATGAGCTGGCGGTCGACCAGCTCGCCGGCCTCTGGCGCGTCTACGTCCTCGATAAGGTCGCCGATGCTGGTCTCGCCATCCTCGCCGATGGTGGAGTCCAGGCTGATCGGCTGCCTGCTGGTGCGCAGCAGCTCCTCGATCTGGTCTGGCGTGCGGTCCAACTCGACGGCCAGCTCCTCAGGAGTCGGCTCCCGGCCGAGCCGCTGGTGCATGTCGCGTTCCACCCGGCTCAGCTTGCTGAGCATCTCCAGCACGTGGACCGGCAGCCGGATGGTCCGCGCCGAGTCGGCGAAACCGCGCTGGATCGCCTGCCTGATCCACCACATTGCGTAAGTGGAGAACTTGTAGCCCTTGGTGTAGTCGAACTTCTCCACTGCCCTGATCAGGCCCAGGTTTCCCTCCTGGACCACATCGAGCAGGGAGAGGCCACGGTCGCTGTACTTCTTCGCGACCGATACGACAAGCCTCAGGTTCGCCTCGAGCATGTGCGCCTTAGCCCGCCTGCCATCCTCGGCCACGGCCTCCAGTTCGGTGCGGTACCGCTTGGAAAGCCTCGGCTCGGTCTCCAGCTTGTACTCCGCGAACAGCCCTGCCTCGATCCGCTTAGCCAGGTCCACCTCTTCCTCGGCAGTCAGCAGGCTCCTGCGGCCGATGGACTTCAGGTAGGTGTGCACCGAGTCGCCCATGACCGAGGTCTGGTCGTCTAGGTCGCTCTCCGCGCCAGGGCCGGAATCGGCCGCCACGGAGTCCGCAAGACCGGCAAGCTCAGGGTCCGCCGCCAGCGCGGGATCGGCGGCCACGCCGGGGGGGTCCGCCGTCAGCAGATCGGCGGCGTCGGCCGGCTCGTTTCCGAGCAGCACGCCTGCCTCGGTCAGTTCGCGGATGATGGACCGCGCCTCGGTCGGGGAAACATGCGCCTTCTCGAAGGCGTCGCGAAGCTCAGGCAGGGACAGGTAACCCTGGCCGCGGCCGCGCTGGATCAGCTCGTCCACGTGAGTCGTGGTCTCCTCATCCTCGCGGGGCGACGCTAGCGTGGCTGTCCTGGCCATCAGGTACCTCCCTTCGTGGCGCATAACAGGCATGCGCTGGTTACCGGCGCCTTGCGCAGGCGCACTCAACTGTCGGCGGGGACCCTGGCGGACTTGGCAGCGTGCGCGCCGGGCACTATCTTGTAACGCACGAGGCGGCTAAATGTTCCCGCGTCGTTGGTGTGTGCCCTCAAACAGGTCAATATTCCCTGCGCCGCGCTGCTGCCAACTCGCGCAGCGCAGCACGGTCTGGCTTTCCCGAGGGCAGTAGCGGAAATTCTGGCACAACCAGGATGCTCTTGGGTGCTGCATGGGCGGAAAGCGCGTCCCGGACATTTGCCCTGAGCTGCTCTGGATCCGGCGGCTTCCCCCCGTCGGCGGGCACCACAAACGCCGTCACCGCCTCGCCCCACTCCGGATCAGGCACCCCGACTACGACAACGTCGGCGACGCCGCCCCCGGTTGCCAGCACGTCCTCGACCTCGCCCGGCACGATCTTGCTCCCGCCCGAGATGATCACGTCATCGGCGCGCCCGCGGACCAGCAAGCGCCCATCGGCCGTCATCTCGCCGAGGTCCGCGGTGCGGAACCAGCCGCCTGCCAGCGCGGCGCCGGTCTCCGATGGCTGCAGCCGGTAACCGGAAAACAGCACGGGCCCGGCGACGTGGATCCGCCCGGCCGCATCGACTACCACGGACACGCCGTCGAGCGGCAGGCCGTCGTAGACGCATCCGCCGCACGTCTCGCTCATCCCGTAGGTGGTGACAACCGGCCAGCCGGCCCGCTCGGCCTGGGCGAGCAGGCCCGCTGGGGCGGCTGCGCCGCCGAGCAGCACAGTCTTGACCGGACCCGGGCCGGAGCCGGCGTCCAGCAGCCGGCGAAGCTGAGTCGGGACCAGCGAGACGTGCGGGCAGTCGGCTGCGGCCAGGACCTGCGGGCTGGCCGACGGCGTGACTACCGGGTCGGTACCAGCCACCAGCGAACGGACCAGCACTCCCAGGCCGCCGATGTAGAAGCTTGGCAGGCAGCACAGCCACCGATCGCCTGGCCTGGCGCCGACACGGCGCAGGGATGCCGTCGCCGATGCGTACAGTGCTGCCGCGCTGAGTTCCACCCCTTTGGGCACGCCGGTCGAGCCGGAGGTTGCGATGACCACGGCGGTGTCGGCCTGTACTCCGGCGGCCGGGCCGGAAGCCGGGAGGTGGGGGTGCCACGTTCCCTCGGTAGTTTCGACAACGGCTGGGGCGAGTGCGGTGAGCATCTTCGCCAGCGCCGGCCTGGGCAGCGCCGGGTCAAGCGGAAGGATCGCGGGACCCGACCCGTCGAGCGCCGAGGCCAGCGCGGCGAGCATGCGGCCGCCCTCGGTCGGCGGGAACAGGACCGCATGCAGGGGCCGGAGCGTCACGGTCGTAAGGTTAATCCGGGCAGGTCAGACAGCAACGGGAGGGTGAGCGGTGGTCGACGGGCTCGCCGCCGAGTTGCTGCCGACGCTACGGGCGTACGCCATCCCTATGCCGACCCGGTTCCGCGGCATCACGCTGCGCGAGGGTGCGCTGCTGCACGGGCCGGCCGGCTGGGGTGAGTTCTCGCCCTTCGGGGAGTACGGCCCGCGCGAGTGCGCGCGCTGGCTGGCGTGCGCGCTGGAATCAGCAGCTATCGGCTGGCCAGCGCCCGCCCGCGACAGCATTCCGGTGAACGTCACGGTACCGGCAGTCGCGCCCGAGCAGGCGCACGCGATCGTGGCACGCTCGGGCTGCCGCACTGCCAAGGTCAAGGTAGCCGAGCCGGGCCAGGCTGACGGCGACGATATCGCCAGGGTCGAAGCCGTGCGGGACGCGATCGGCCCCGGCGGGCGCATCCGGGTCGACGCCAACGGCGGCTGGGACGTCGCGCACGCCGCCGCGATGCTGCGGGCCCTCGCGCGCTTCGGCCTGGAATACGCCGAGCAGCCGTGCGCGACCGTGGCCGAGCTGGCTGAGCTGAGACGACAGGTGGCAGTGCCGCTGGCAGCCGATGAGTCGATCCGGCGTGCCGAGGACCCGGTCTCGGTGCGGGCGGCCGGGGCGGCCGACATCGTCGTGCTCAAGGCTCAGCCACTCGGCGGCGTCCGGGCTGCCCTGCGGGTGGCCGAGGCCTGCGGCCTCCCGGCGGTCGTGTCCAGCGCCGTCGAGACATCGGTGGGGCTGGCCGCCGGCGTGGCGCTGGCCGCAGCGCTGCCGGCGCTGGACTTCGCCTGCGGCCTTGCCACGATGAGCCTGCTCGCCGGGGACGTGACGGGCGAGCCGCTGCACGAGCAGGGCGGCGCGCTGCCGGTCAGGCGGGCGGCGGTCGATCCAGCGGAGCTGTCCCGATGGGAGGTCGATCCGGCAGCCTGGCGGGCCAGGCTGGTGGCGGCCGCACGGTACCTGCCCGCTCAGTTCCAGCAAGGATCCTGCGGCCGGGCCCGGCCCGTGTGCTGAGCAGCGGGGAGAACGTCCAGTGAACCCGTCGACGGCATTCGCCACGGTGGTCGTGGACGAGCTGGTCAGGTGCGGGCTTCGCGAGGCGGTGATCGCGCCCGGCTCGCGTAGCGCGCCGCTGGCCATGGCGTTGCACGCCGCATCATCGGCGGGACCGCTGCGGCTGCACGTGCGGATCGATGAGCGGTCCGCCGCGTTCCTGGCCCTGGGGCTGGCTAAGGCGGCTGGCAGGCCGGCCGTTGTGGTGTGCACGTCGGGAACCGCTGCCGCGCACTTCCACGCAGCAGTGATCGAGGCTGACGAGGCGTGCGTGCCGCTGATCGTGCTGACTGCCGATCGGCCGCCGGAACTGCGTGGCACCGGTGCCAATCAGACAATCGACCAGATCAAGCTGTACGGGAATGCGGTCCGCTGGTTCTGCGAGACAGGTGCCCCCGAGGACAGGCCCGGGCAGGTCGGGTACTGGCGCTCGCTGGCGTCCCGCGCCTGGGCTGTTTCGAGCGGGAATGCGCTCGGTACGGCGGGCCCGGTGCACCTGAATGTGCCGCTACGTGAGCCGCTGGTACCCGATTCGGGCGAGCCCGAACGCGGCCGCGCTTGGCCTGAGCCGCTGGATGGAAGGCCAGGCGGTGCGCCCTGGACTGTCTTCTCACCGGCGCGCGCAGCCGGCGAGCCGACTGAGATCGACTGGACCGAGCGCGGCATCGTCATCTGCGGGGACGGGGCGGCTGACGGCGGCGCACTGGCCAGCCTGGCGGCGGCAGCCGGCTGGCCGCTGCTCGCTGAGCCCTCATCGGCTGCCCGCCGCGGCCCGGTTGCGCTGTGCAGCTACCAATACCTGCTCGATTCTGCGCGCTTCATGGACCGGCATCGGCCAGACCTGATCATCTCCGCCGGCCGCCCTGGCCTGTCTCGCGGGCAGCTGTCGGTGCTGCGTGCCGCCAGCGGGGCATCTGTCCGGCACGTCATCGTCGCCCAGGCCAGGGGACGCTGGGCCGACCCGGGGCGCAGCGGGACCGAGGTGGTGACCGGCCTCCGGCTGCGCACCGCCGACCTCCCCCGGCGACGCTCGCCGCGGCCCAGCTGGCTGGAGTCGTGGCTGGCGGCGGACGCTGCCGCCAGCGCGGCGGCCAACGCGGTCCTAGACGGGGACGACGAGCTGAGCGAACCGCTGCTGGCACGTGAGCTTGCGGCTGCGCTGTCGGCCGACGCCTTGCTGTGGGTGGCATCCAGCATGCCCGCCAGGGACCTCGACCGGCACATGGCGCCGCGTGACGGGCTGCGAGTGCTGGCCAATCGCGGCACGAGCGGGATCGACGGGCTGGTTTCCGCGTCGATCGGTGCCGCCCTGGCCCATCAGGCGGCCGGCGGGGGGCCGGCTGCCGCGCTGCTCGGTGACCTTGCGCTGCTGCATGACGCGCCTGGATTGCTGATCGGGCCGGCCGAGCCGCGTCCGGACCTCTGCCTGGTGATCGTCAACAACGACGGCGGAGGTATCTTCTCCGGCCTTGAGCAGGCCGCCTTCCCTGACTCATTCGAGCGGGTCTTCGCGACCCCGCACGGGACCAATATTGAGCAGCTGGCAGGCGCGGCCGGGCTGCCCTATCGCCGACTCGATAAGCCACTTGGCCTGCGGGCCGCGCTGGCCGGGCCGGGGCTACACCTCGTCGAAGTGCAGACCGATCGGTCGGCGGGCGCGAAGCTTCGCGCGGCAATCGCGCAGGCCTGCAGCGCCGCCGTAGACAGGGTCATATAACGCTAGAAACGGGCAGCGGCCTGGAAGCGCATCGGATCGAACGCGGCCAGGTAACCCGCCGGCTTCTCGCCCAGCGCGAGCGCCGCGGCGGCACGGCCGGTGACGGGGCCCGCCGTCAGGCCTTCGGCACCGTTCCCCGCCGCGACGACAAGCCCGTCGGTCAGCCACCCGAGCAGCGGCCACCCGTCCTGCGTCACCGGCCGGAAGCCCACCCTGGTCTCGAGCATCGTGGCCGCGCCTAGGCCGGGGGCCACCGCCAGAGCTGCAGGAAGCAGCCCGCCGATCCCACCGATCGTCGTCCGGTAGTCGAAGCCCGCGTGCTCGCGGGTGGCGCCGAAGACGACCCTGCCGCCGGGAAAGGCAAGCAGGTAGGGGTCCCCGGCCGGAAGCACCGCGGGCCATGACGAGGTATCGGTGCCGGCCATGCAGGCATGCACGATCTGCCCGCGCTGCGGGCCGATCGGCAGCTCCGCGCCGAAACCCGCGCAGACCTGCGCGGTCCAGGCGCCCGCCGCGACGACCACAACGTCAGCCCGGACGCGGTCGGCGCCCACGAGCACGCCTCGCACCTGCTGGCCGGCCTGATCGAGCGTGGCAGTGCCGCGTATTGTGACGGCGCCATGACGGACGGCGGCGCGAAGCATGCTGGCCGTGATCGCGCGGCCGTCGACGCGGCCACCGCCGCTGACCAAGACCGCCGCCAAGTTCGGAGCCAGCGGCGGGAACAGCCTGGTCGGCTCGCCGGGCTGGAGATCTGTGATGTCGCCGATCTCGGGAGTGTTCTCCCGGCGCGCGCGCAGCCTGTCCGCCAGGGGCTGCAGGGCGCTGGCGTCCGGTGCCACGCACAGCGCCCCGACCGTGGCATAGCCAGTCTCGGTCTCGCCGTCGGCGGCGAGCAGGGCGACGAGCTGCGGATAGTAGCGCGCGCCCGCGGCTGACAGCCGGTAGCGGGCGTCATCGGCGTGCGCGCGCCACGGGCAGATGATGCCCGCGCCAGCAGCGGTCGCTGCTCCGGCGTGGTCGTCGTCAACGACGACCACTTCGACGCCGCGCAGCGCGAGGTGGTAGGCAACGCTCGCCGCGACGATGCCGCCGCCTACGACAACCACACGGGCGCTGGTCACGACGCTGGCTACCATGCGGCCCATGGTAGCCAGCCGCGCTATCCCTCCAGGGCCCGCCGCATCGGGCGGAATTTCGTCTCCGCCTCGGCGAGCTCGGCATTGGCCTCCGAGCCGGCCACGATGCCACAGCCGGCGAACAGCCTGGCCCGCCTTCGGTCGACCTCGCCGCAGCGCAGCGCGATACCCCACTCGCCGTTGCCGCGCCAGTCCACCCAGCCGACCGGGCCCGCGTACCGGCCGCGGTCCATCCCTTCCAGTTCCCTGATCAGCTCCATCGCAACGTCGGTCGGGGTACCGCAGATAGCGGCCGTGGGGTGCAGCCGCGCGGCCAGAGCCAGTGCCGACGCGTCCCTGGCAAGCGTGCCGGTCACCGACGTCGCCAGGTGCTGGTAGTCCGCCATCTGCAGCAGGAACGGGGCCGGATCGACGCTCAGCTGTGCGCAGATAGGGGCCAGGGCGTCGCGTACCGAATCGACTGTGTAGCGGTGTTCCTCGGCGTTCTTGGCCGAGCTGAGCAGTGCCGATGCCAGCGCCTCGTCGTCGGCCTTGCTGCCGCCGCGGGCCATCGTGCCGGCCAGCACCAGCGAACTGATCACCTGGCCTTCTCGGCGGATCAGCAGTTCCGGCGTTGCGCCGACCAGCCCGGCACACGCGAAGGTGTAGCAATCGGGTGCCCGTGCGGCAAGCCGGGTTAGCAGCACCCGGACGTCGATGTCGCCCGACGCGGTCGCCTGCAGGTCTCTGGCGAGCACGACCTTACGCAACTCGCCTGCCCTGATCCGCGCCACCGCGGCACAGACCGCCTGCTCCCACTGCAGCGCCGTGCGGCTGCCGTCGCTCCACCGGACCTCGGCGGGTGCGACCGGGGTTGTGACCTCCGGCACCGCCGGGCGGCCAGCGCCAGTGACCGTGGTCAGCCACGCTGAGCCCAGCCTGCGGCCGAGGACCGTGGCCGGCACGATGAGGACCGAGCCCTCGGCGGCTGGATCGAAGGTGAAGCTGCCGAAGGCCACGGGCCCGGTGCCGGGAGCCGCTACCTCGTCCGATACCGCAGCGCTCTCGAAAAGCTCGGCCAGCCATTTCTCGCCAGCCGCGAACCTGTCGACGCCAGCGGGCATCGTCAGCCTGGCGGCCTCGCCCCAGCCGACAAGGCCGTCCCCCGCACGGATCCAGGCCGAGACCGAGCCGCTCGGCAGGCGCGACAGCAGATCGCCGGAATCGTCCACCCTGACCGTGCGGACAGTCAGCCCGTCCGGTCCGGGGTCAGCGTGGCTCTCCTGGTCGGCTCCCACGGCAATCAACTTTACGGGCGGGTAACTGCCCGTCCGACGGAGGGCTCAGGATGCCGGGAGAGTCGCGGCTAAGAGCGCGCCGGCCAGCTTGAAGCCGAGCCAGGCCAGCAGCACGCCGACAGCGAGACTGCCGATCACGTTGATCCCGGCCTCACCGACCGCGCCGTCCTCGAGCAGCCTCAAGGTCTCGTACCCGAACGTCGAGAACGTCGTTAGCCCGCCGCAGAAACCCGTACCCAGCACCGCGAAGCCGGCCGAGGGCAGGCCCAGATGACGCTGCGCGCCGAGCAGGAATCCAAACAGCACCGACCCGGTCATGTTGACAGCGAACGTGCCCCACGGGAACACGCTGTCATGCCTGGCCTGGAGCGCTCGGTCGGCCAGGTACCTGGCGGGCGCGCCGAGCATGCCGCCAGCTAGCACAGCAAGCACGATCACGGGCTGCTGCCGCCGGTATAGGCATGCACCTGGACATCGTCGACGATCACAAGGCCGCCGGTGACCAGGTCGGCCACCTCGTCGAGGAACGCGTCAGCCCGCTCCGCGGTGTCCACGATGATGATGGCGAGCGGCAGGTCCTCGCTCAGCGACAGCAGCCGGCTGGTATGGATGCGGGAGGATGCCCCGAAACCCTCCAGGCCGCGGAACACGCTGGCGCCGGCCAGCCCGCGCCGGTGGGCGCGGTGCACGATCTCGGCGTACAGAGGCTTGTGGTTGTAGCGGTCGGACTCGCCGATGAAGATGGTGATCCGCCGGGCAGCCCCTTCCAGCCTCATGTCCTCCGGCCGCCTCTCGCGTGGTCGGCCCTGCCGAGCCGGGCCGGCCGCCGGGCGGCTGCCCGGCCGCACTTGAGGCCGGCCCATACGGCAACGAGCGCCGCCAGGATGCTGGTCAATGCGTAGGCGTCGGCCAGGGCCGCGGCTCGGCCGGTCAGCAGCAGCATGACGCCAGCCGCGTAGGTGCAGAACGTCGTGTAGCCGCCGAGCAGACCAATCGCCAGCAGCGGCCGCAGGTACCTGCGGGGCGGCCAGACTTCGAGCAGGTAGATCATCAGCAGCCCGAGGCAGAAGCAGCCGGACACGTTCACGGCGAAGATCGCCCACGGGAAGCCGCTGCCCGCGGGGAATGCGGCCCCCAGCAGGTAGCGCGCAACACTGCCGAGGCCGCCGCCGATAGCGACGGCAGCGATGTCGGCCGCGCCAGGCCCGGAGCCGCTGTGCGGCCGCCTGGTCTCGATCGGCTTCGTGAGGGTCGGCTGGGAGCTGGGCACTGGTCCTCGTCATCATGTGCGAGCGTGGAGCGTCCGGGCTCCGGTCAAGACTAGACGCCGCTCGGCAGAGCAACGACGGCCAGGGGTCACAGCAGCGAGAGCTGAACCCCGACCTGGACGGGGCGCGTTGGCCCGGACGGCTGCACCCGGCGGGCGGCGGCCGGGCTTGCCCTGCCCACGCCGTACTGGCTGGCCAGCCGGGCGACCTGCTGGGCGACGCGGCGCTGGTAGACCGCTGGCGCGTACGCGCCGGTGCCGTACAAGTCGCGATACGCGCCGAGCAACTCGGGGTGGTGTCGGCGCAGCCAGCCAAGGAACCACTCGCGGGCGCCAGGCCGCAGGTGCAGCACGATCGGGCTCACGTGCACGGCTCCCGCCGCGGCGATCTTCCGGACGGCCAGGTCGAGCTGGTCGGGGGAGTCTGTGAGGAACGGCACGACCGGACCCATCAGCACGCCGCACGGCAGGCCTCGCCTGTTCAGCGCGGCGCACACGCTGAGCCGCCGGTCGGGATCGGGCGCGCCGGGCTCTAGAGATCGAGAAATAGATTTGTCGATAATTCCGGCGGACACGTTGAGCCCGACGTCGGTTACCTCCGCCGCGCGGGCGAGCAGATCGGCGTCGCGCAGGACGAGCGTGCCCTTGGTGAGGATGGAAAACGGATTTGCGGCTGCGGCGAGCGCCTCGATGATGCCGGGCATCAGCCGGTACCTGCCCTCGGCCCGCTGGTAGCAGTCGACATTCGTGCCCATCGCGATGTGCTCGCCCCGCCACCGCGGCGCGGCCAGCTCCCGGCGCAGCAAGTCCGCCGCGTTGACCTTGACCACGACCTTGCTGTCAAAGTCCCGGCCCGCGTCTAGGTCGAGGTAGGTATGCGTATTCCGGGCAAAGCAATAGGCACATGCGTGCTGGCAGCCGCGATACGGATTGATGGTCCAGCTGAACGGGACCCGGGCGGATGCCGGTACCCGGTTGATGATCGACTTCGCCTGGACCTCGTAGAAGGTCATGCCGGCAAACCCGGGCGTCTCGAACGTCCTCGCGACCGACGCGCGGTCAAACAGCGTGAGCGGCGCCTGACTGCGCCGCGTCGGCCGGCGCAGGGCGGACTCACCGCCGGACTCATCGCCGGACTCACCGTCGGGCTCGTCCTCGGCGGTCAGTAGCGAGTCCCATCGCATAGCAGAATCATAGAACGTACGTTCGATTAGTTCAAATATTGCGCCGCCCTTGGCTCGCCGTGCAGAACTCGGGCGCGGGCCAGTACCGGGCGCGACAGGAGAGCACACAAGCCAGGTTCCTCTTGCCGGCTGCAAAGCGCTGGTAAAGAATCGGGGGAAAGGTGCCGGCGGTAATGGCCGGTTCACGCGAGGTGTTGACCAGGCGGCCTGGAGGTGGCGCTGTGGCTTTGTCCATGGATGAGCAGCGCATCCTTGCCGAGATGGAGCGCAATCTCGCCGCCGAAGATCCGCGGCTTGCGTCGCGGCTGAGTTCGTTCGGCCAGCAGCGCTTGCCGGGCGCGTTCAGGTCTCAGCGCGCTCGGACGATAGGGGGCTTGCTCGCACTAGCGCTCATAGCTGCCGTGACTGCGATGATGTTCGTGCTGAGCCCGTACGCCGACATGGCCAGGCATGACCAGTCAGTGCCGCCGAAGTCGCATCCGACCGCAACGGCCTCGTCGCGGCCTGCGGCCACGCAGACGACCCAGAGCAGGGCGGGCAAGCCGAGTTCGGGCTAGCGGTTCCCCGCAGCGTCAAGACTCGCGCCAGAGCTGCATGAGGTATTGCTCCAGTCCCTCCAGTTCCTTGCGCGCCTGCTGAAACTCGTCGCTCAGCGGATCGGCGTGCTGCTCGAACAGCTCGCCGTAGCTCTGCAGCGCTGCCGTGCGGTTCCTGGTATAGACCCGGACGCCGTAGTCGCCCACACCGCCGCTAAGGCGCAGCCCGTCTACGGCCCGCCCGGCCGAGCCCATGTCGATCGTCAGGCAGCCCCGCAAGTAAAGCACGCACTTAGCCTCGTCTTCGTAGCCGTCGCTGAACGGCGGCGGCGCGTCGTCCCACTCCTCGATGGTGAGCTGCACGCCGAGGTGCTCCTGCGCACACGAAATGATGAGCTGATCGCGGCTGGACTTAATCAGGGCATCGACCGGCGGCCCTGGCGCCCCGGGCGAGTCGATGTCGGCATCGGGATCGTGCACCCGGAACATCATTCGCTCCGGGATGACCGGAACCTCCAGCCGAAGCATCCTGCGGCTCACCGGCCCCCCTCCTGACACTCAGAACTCCTGCCTTACAGGATGCTCCGCGTGCGAGCCGCTCGCCTCCGCAATCGGTATTAAAGGCGGGATATGACGCTGAGTGTCCATCCGACTGCGCTGGTGCACTATTCTCCCGGCATGAGCAGGCCGGCCGCGGGCCATCGCGCGGATGACATCCATGACCTTGCCCGCCAACCGCCTGCCTGCCTGGACGAGCTTGACGTCGGGCTCATGGCCGGCGTGCGAGCAAGTCCAGGAACGGCATGGTCACGCTGTCGCCGTCAACCTTGACTGGCTCGCGGATTGCCTCGATTACCAGTCCTGAGGCGGCCAGTGCCGCCGTGTACGCCGTCAGCGGCCGGTGAAGTCCCGCATAGGTCATGGTCAGCCCGGCCTTCCTCATGGTGTCCGCGGTGTAGCGGCGCTCGGCTGCATACGTCCCGGCCAGCTTCGCGGTCACGTGCGGGTGCTTCAAGGCGACGGCGAGGTGGCCGCCCGGTGCCAGCACCCGGGAAGCCTCCCCGACTGCGGCGCTCATGTCGTCGAAGTCATGCAGGCACATGAACGCGATCACCAGGTCGGCGGCTCGGTCCCGCAGCGGCAGCTTCACCGCATCGGCGACCACGGCAGCGCAGGCCCGAGACCCGCAATTGGCGGGCAGCACGACAGCACCATCCGACTGCGCTGGTGGGGTATTGTCCCGGCATGAGCAGCCCTCCGGGGGACATCGCGTCGGTCCGGCATCGGTACGTCCAGGCCGCAGGGCTGCGCATGCACGTTGCGGAGGCCGGCGAGGGGCCCCTGGTCCTGCTGCTGCACGGATTCCCGGAGAGCTGGTACTCCTGGCGTCATCAGCTGACCGCCCTGGCCGACGCCGGCTATCACGCGGTTGCCCCCGATCAGCGCGGCTACTGCGCTACCGGCCCGGCTGTGCCGGCGGGCCAGCCGGACGACGTGGGCGGGTACACGATCCTGCACCTGACCGGCGACGTGATCGCGCTGATGGACGCCCTGCGAGCCGAGCACGCGGTGATAGCCGGGCACGACTGGGGCGCGCCGGTCGCGTGGCACGCTGCGCTGTTCCGTCCCGACCGAGTCACCGGCGTGATAGGGCTGAGCGTGCCATACCTGCCACGCGGCAGCGCGCCGCCGGTCGCCACGCTGCGGGCAGTCTTCGGCGACAGCTTTTACATGGTCTACTTCCAGCAGCCTGGGATTGCCGACGAGGAGCTTTCCCGCGACCCGGCGGCGACATTCCGCAGGCTGCTCTACAGCCTGTCCGGGGATGCGCGCGGGGCGATGCGGCCCATCCCGGCCGGCGGCGGCATCCTGGATGCCTGCACGGAGCCGGGCGAGCTACCCGGCTGGCTCAGCCAGCACGACATCGACTGCTACGTCGAGCAGTACGCGCAGTCGGGTTTCACCGGTCCGCTGAACTGGTACCGCAACCTGGACCGCAACTGGGAGCTAACCGGCTCCTGGCAGCATGCCAAAGTGCCGGTGCCAGCGCTGTTCATCGCCGGCGAGCGCGACCCCGTCCTGGGCTTCCTCAGCCCCGAGCGCCTCGCCAGCGCAGTGCCGCAGCTGAGGGCCTCGCTCCTGCTGCCGGGCTGTGGTCACTGGACTCAGCAAGAACGCGCCGACGACGTCAGCGCCGCGATCATCGACTTCGTACGCAGTCTGGGCTGAGTCCGGGCTGGCTGCACTGGACCGGTGCCAGCAGCCTGGTGCCCGGGCCGGACTGACGCTACAGCCCGGCGCGCTGCCGTGCCTCCCGCCAGAGGTCGGCGTACCGGCGGGCGCCGATGCTGCGCGGGGCGAACGCCGTGATGGGCGCGCGGCGCACCGACATCTGCTCGATCAGCGACAGCGCGGGGATCGCGGTGGTGGCGAAGCCCGCACGAGACTCCGGGAGCTCCGCCGAGACCTGCAGGTGCAGTCGCTTACGCCTGTCGATCATGGAGAAGAACGCCAGCACCTCGGGCCGGTGCCCGTTGAAGCCGGCCACGAACTCGGCGAGCTGGTCGAGTGTGCGTACCGACAGCGTGGTGGGAATCAGCGGGACCAGCAGCACGTCAGCGGCGTGCAGCACGCTCTCCGAGAGGAGCGAAATGCTCGGCGGGCAGTCCAGGAAGACCAGGTCGTACTCGGCCTTCAGCGGATCGATCAGCCTGGCGAGCTTGCGCTCGGGACGCTTGGCGCTGTCCAGCAGCAGGTCCAGGTTGCGGTAGGTGAAGTCGGCGGGCAGCAGGTCCAGGTTGTCGTAGTCCGTGCCCTTGATCGCAGCGTCGATGGCCCGGGCGCCGCTGATGATCGCCTTGCCGCCCCCCTTGACCTTGGGCTTGATCCGGAACAGGAAGCTGGCTGCGCCCTGCGGGTCCAGGTCCCACAGCAGCACCCGGAATCCGTCCCTGGCCGCCAGGTACCCCAGATTGACGGCGGTCGACGTCTTGCCGACGCCGCCCTTGATGTTGTACGTGGCGAAGATCTTCACGCGGCCGCCGTCCTCGCCAGTGCGGCCAGCCGGGCCTGACTAGCCGGGCCAGCGAAGTCGGCGAACCGCAGGTCGAACACGCTTCTGGCGTGCCGCTGGCGCCTGGCAAGTCCCGCCGCGATCTCTCCCATGGCCAGCAGCGTGGCCGCCGTCGCGCTGCGCTCGGCCAGCATCCGCTCCGCAAACACGCCAATCTCCTCCCGCTCGATCTGCGCGTCCTGGAACTCGCCTAGGCAGTCCTGCAGTGCCTTCAGCTCCCTGACTGCCTGCCACCGCCGGGCCGGGTCGTGCAGCGAGCCGAATAGCTCCAGCATGTAGCGCAGCTCCTTGCAGCGCTTGCGCAGCTCATGCAGGTCGGCCGGCGGCGAGGCGGCGGTGATCAGCCGGCCCGTCCGCAGCACGTTCCTGTTCGCGGCCGTGATTCGGCCATCCGCGAGCCGCGCCACCGTCTGATCCTTCCGGCTAGGTCGCACGGCGGCCAGTTCGGTCCGCCACTCCCGGATCAGCCTGGCGAACCTCGCCGAGCGAAGGCCACGCGCCAGATCGCGGTGCGCGGCTGCCCGCGAGCGTGCCAGGTAGTCGCGCAACGGGACGAGATCAGCCTCCGACGCCGCGACCAGGCCAGCGATCATGCCGGGGAGGCTCAGCAAGTACACATCGAGGTCCCTGGTCGGCGTCGTCAGGTCACCCAGCCAGCGAAACTCGGGCCGGAACCGGCGCGCGAGCCCAACGGGCAGGCAGTGACCCGCCAGCTTGAGCGCCGACCGGGTGCGGCGCACGGCCACGCGAAGGTCGTGGAGGAACTCGGTATCGATGTCACGGACTGCGCCCGTCACGTTGTCCTCGATCGTGTCCACCAGCGCGTCGAGGATGGCGACCATCGCGACCGGCGCCGGCATCGCCGGCGTGAGCTGGACCTCGGCGCCCTTGCCGCCTCTATCGGCTGGCCGACGACCCGCCGCGGCCAGTGCGGCGTCCAGCGCCGAGCCGCTACCGGAGCTGATTCCGAGCACGTGCGCCAGCGCATGACCTAGCCTGTCGGCCTGGCCCTGATAGCCGCGCACAGGCGCCAGCGAGAGCCGCGGCGGCACGACCGCGCGCGCCGGGAACGTCACCGACATGCGGTCGACCGCCAGCCTGGCGACGGTCTTGGCCTCGGCGTTTAGCGCGCGGCGCTCGTCGATCCTGCTGGTGGCCCGGGCAACCGGGGCGAGGGCTCGGACGCCGACAACAGGCTCGAGCAGCTCACGTAGCGGGCCGCTCGGCAGCCCGCTAAGCAAACTCGGCCAGCGCACCCCGCTGGCGCCAGCCCCGATCCGCTCGGTCGCGAGTACCTCGCCGTCGCGACCGGTCAGCGTCAGGTCTGCGAATCCCCGACCGCTCACCTGCTCGAGCGTCAGCCCGGCCCGGTACAGTCTCCAGTCGAAGGTGTCCAGCCAGGCCCTGCGGCACGTCCGTACGGGACCGCCGTCGGCCCAGCTAACGTCGCTGCCAGGCTCAAGCGCCGCGGCCACCAGCTCGTCAGGCCCGGCTGCGGCGTCATCGAGTACAAATTCGCACGAGCCATTTCGCACAACCGTGACCTCGTACGACTGATTCGAAAAATTATAAGAATTGTCAGCAACTAGAAAGTTTGTGTTAATCCAGGCTTTACTTATTGTAGCCGGCCGCTATCGCCGTTGGGGGCGGACGCACGCGGGCGGCGTGCGTCCCGAGCCCTTGGGTACGGTGAAAGCCTGCACGGCAGCCATACTTGCTGGGGGATCGGGTGACAGACTGGGCGACGATCTCATCGCTCGCCACCGGTGGCGGCACGCTGGTTCTGGCGGTCGCAACCTTCGCCTCCGTGCGCTCGGCCAACCGAGCGGCCAGGGTGGCCGAGCAGGCGCTTCTGGTGGGCACACGGCCGCTGCTGATGCCTTCACGGCTCAACGATCCGCCGCAGAAGATTTTCTTCCAGGAGGGCAAGCACTTCATGCTCGAGGGCGGCCGCGGTGCCGCCGAGGTGGAGAACGGAGTGGCCTACCTGGCGATCTCGCTCCGCGGCACAGGGCAGGGCCTCGCGGTGCTGCACGGCTGGCGATTCCAGGCGG
>JASHSO010000441.1 GCA_030038715.1 Streptosporangiaceae bacterium | reverse complement strand
CGGCGAGCGCGCCCGCGCGCTGCTGACCGAGCACGGTTGCGACACCGTGCTCTTCGGTGCCGCCGCTCCGCTCGGTCTGCTGGCTCCGGCACTGCGCCGGGCCGGAGCGCGGCGGGTAATCGGGCTGACCCACGGCCACGAGGCCGGCTGGGCCGCGCTGCCGGGCGCCCGGTCGCTGCTGCGCCGGATCGGCGACGAGGTCGATGTGCTCACTTACCTCGCCGACTACTTCCGTGCCCGGCTCGCCGGGGCGCTGTCGCCGCGGGCCGCGGCCGCGATGGTGCAGCTGGCACCCGGAGTGGACCCCGCGGTGTTCCGGCCAGGTGCGGGTGGCGCGCTGATCAGGCGGCGGCTCGGCATCGCGCCGGACCGGCCCGTCGTGGTGTGCGTGTCCAGGATGGTGCCGCGTAAGGGTCAGGACACCCTGATCAGGGCCTGGCCCGGCGTGCTCGCCAGGTCGGCCGGCCGGCCCCTGCTTGTGCTAGTGGGCGATGGGCCGTACCGGGCCGGCCTTGGCCGCGTTGCGGCCAAGGCCGGCGTGTCCGACGCGGTCCTGTTCACCGGCCCGGTGCCGGCGGTGGAACTGCCCTGGTACTACGACGCTGGCAACGTCTTCGCCATGCCTTGCCGGACCCGCCGCGGCGGGCTGGACGTGGAGGGGCTGGGCATCGTCTACCTGGAGGCGTCGGCATCCGGGCTGCCCGTGGTGGCAGGCGACTCTGGCGGCGCCCCGGACGCTGTCGTCGACGGCGAGACCGGCTACGTCGTGCCCGGTCGCGACGAGGGCGTGCTCGCGGACAGGCTCACAGAACTGCTCAACGACCCGGCGGGGTCTGTCGCCATGGGCGAGAAGGGCCGGGCCTGGATAGAGCGGGAATGGACCTGGGACCTGGTCGCCGGGCGGCTGCGGGAGGTCTTGGCGGGCTAGGTAGGAGCGGCTTACTCAAGGTGCGTAGAGGGCGTCGATCTCGGCGGCGAAGTCCTTGGCGACCTCGGCCCTGCGCACCTTCAGCGACGGGGTGAGGTAGCCATTGCCGATGGTGAAGTCCTCGGTCAAGAGCCGGAACCTGCGGATCGACTCGGCCCTGGACACCGCCTTGTTCGTGTCATCGACGGCAGCCTGGATATCGGCGATCAGATCGGGGTCGGTCACGAGGTCGGCCGCGGTGGCGCTCTCCGGCTTCCCGTGCTGCTTCTTCCAGTATTCGATGTCCTCGGCGTCCAGCGTGATAAGGCAGGCGACGAACGGCTGCTTGTCGCCTACCACCATGCACTGGCTCACGAGCGGGTGAGCGCGCAGTCTGTCCTCGAGCACGGCGGGCGCCACGTTCTTGCCGCCGGCGGTCACGATGATTTCCTTCTTCCTGCCAGTCACGCGGAGGAAGCCCTCGTCGTCCAGCGAGCCTAGGTCGCCGGTGCGCAGCCAGTCCGCGCCGTCGAACGCCGCTGTCGTCGCTGTCTCGTTGTGCCAGTAGCCGCCGAAGTTGATGCGGCCGCGGACCAGGATCTCGCCGTCGTCGGCGATCATGATGCTGACGCCGGGCAATGGCTGGCCGACAGTGCCGACCTTGTTCCGGGTGGGCTTGTTGACCGTGGCCGCTCCCGACGTCCCGGTCATGCCGTAACCCTCCAGCACGGTCACGCCGGCCCCGCGGAAGAAGTGACCTAGGCGCTCACCCAGCGGCGCGCCGCCGGATACGGCATACCTGACCTTGCCGCCGATGGCCGCCCGCAGCTTGCCGTAGACGAGGTGGTCAAAGAGCGAGTGCCGAAGCCGCAGTCCGGCTCCCGCCCGCTGACCACCATCCTGTGCCTGGCTCCATGCGATAGCCGTGTCGCTCGCCGCAGCGAAGATCCTTCTTTTCGCCGCACTAGCGGAGGCCTGTTGCAGGGCGGTGTTGTAGACCTTCTCGAACACGCGCGGGACCGCGAGCAGGAAGGCGGGCTGGAACTCCGGCAGGCCCGCTGCGACCGTCGCGGTGTCTGGCCAGTGCCCGAGTATCGCGCCAGCCTCCAGGCAGCCGATCTCGATGATCCGGGCGAAGACGTGCGCTAGTGGCATGAACAGCAGGGTGGAGCTGCCGGTGGACTCGAAGAGCTCGGGCAGGGCCCCGTGCGCCGCGTTGCGCACGCCGGACAGCAGGCTGCGGTGGGACAGCTCGCAGCCCTTCGGCCGGCCCGTAGTGCCCGAGGTATAGATGATCGTTGCCGTCTGCGCCGCGCCGCGGCTGGTGCGCCGCTCGCGCAACTGCTCGTCGCTTACTGCCGCGCCGGTCGCGGCGAGATCGTCAAGGCTGTCGATCCGCCAGAGCTCGCTGAGTTCCGGCAGCTGCCCCCGGACGCTCGCGATGACCTGGGCGTGCTGGTCGCTCTCCGCGAACACGGCACGCGCGCCTGAGTCGGCCATGATCCACTGCACCTGTTCGGCCGACGAGGTCTCGTAGACCGGCACGGAGACCGCGCCGGCGGTCCAGATCGCGTAGTCAGCACGCGTCCACTCGTACCGGGTCCGTGACATCAGCGCGACGCGGTCGCCCGGCTCGATTCCGGCCGCGACCAGTCCCTTGGCGAGGTCCGACACCTCAGCGCGGAACTGTTCGGTGGTCACGTCCTGCCAGCTGCCCGTGCCGGTGCGCCTGCGCAGCATGACCTCACCGGGGCTGGCGGCCGCGCGGCTGAAGACGACATCGGCCAGGCAGGCGTCGTCCGGGATCTCGATGAGGGCCGGGATACCAAATTCGAGCACTGAGCCTCCTGGGCCACCACGTTCCGGTCCTAATCTTCGCCGGCCCGCACGCGCATCCTGCCGGCGGGCACCGCATCAGCGGGCTCGGCCACCGCGCCCGTTCCGCCTACTGTAGGCAGATGCGCGTGCATGTGGTCAGCGACGTGCACGGCCGGGCTGACGCGCTGAGCCAGGCCGGCCACGGCGCCGACGCGCTCATCTGCCTGGGGGACCTGCTGCTATTCGTCGACTACGCGGACTACAGCCAGGGCATCTTCCCTGGCCTGTTCGGGGCCGGCGCCGCCCGCGAGCTTGTCGCGCTGCGGACCGCGCATCGGTTCGACGAGGCTAGGAAGCTGTCGGCCGCGCTGTGGGCGGGGCTGGGCGGCGACCCGCGCGAGCACGTCGAGGCTGCCGTGTCCCGGCAGTACGCCGAGCTGTTCGCAGCCATGCCGGTGCCCTCCTACCTGACCTATGGCAACGTGGACCTGCCCCTGCTCTGGGCCGAGCACGTCCGGCCCGGCCAGCACGTGCTTGACGGCGAACGAGCCGAGCTTGACGGCCGGACGTTCGGCTTCGTGGGCGGCGGGCTGCGGACCGTTTATCGGACCCCGAACGAGATCGACGACGAAACGTACGCCGCCAAGGTTGATGCGGTGGGCGCGGTGGACGTGCTGTGCTCGCACATCCCGCCGGCTGTGCCGGAGCT
Organism: Streptosporangiaceae bacterium; assembly: GCA_030038715.1. Classification (GTDB taxonomy): domain Bacteria; phylum Actinomycetota; class Actinomycetes; order Streptosporangiales; family Streptosporangiaceae; genus JAJYUU01. The sequence goes on along the minus strand of JASHSO010000441.1, from coordinate 3,858 downwards.
GCTGTACGACACCGTTGCCCGCCGGATGGAGCGGGGTAGCGAGGCGCTGCTCGCGGCCATCACGCGGACGCAACCGCGGTACGTGCTGTTCGGCCACGTGCACCAGCCGCTCTGCAGTCGGCTGCGGATCGGCGACACCGAGTGCATCAACGTCGGTCACTTCCGGGCCACCGGCAGGCCATACCTGCTCCAGTGGGACAGCTAGCCGACCAGCGACGCGCGATGCGGTCTGGCCCTCTCAGGCGGGGTACGCTCCAGGTCATGGCGGACAGGACATCGTCGAGCATCACTGTCGCGGCGCCTCGCAAGACGGTGCTGAACGTGATCGCCGACTTCAGCCGCTACCCGGACTGGGCTACCGGGGTGCGCTCGGCCGAGGTGGTCGAGCCGGGACCAGGCGGCCTACCGCACCGGGTACGTTTCAGCTTGGATGCCGGGCTGATCAAGGATAGCTACGTGCTGGCCTACGAGTGGGAGGACGACAGCGCCGTCCGCTGGCAGCTTGCCGAGCCGGGGTCGGTGGTGACCGAGATGTCGGGCGCCTACCGGCTGTCCGACGGGATGGCGGGCACCATCGTCCGGTACGAGCTGGCCGTGGCCACCCGAGTGCCGATGATCGGGATGCTCAAGCGCCGCGCCGAGAAGACGATCGTCGACGCGGCGCTCAAGGGCCTCAAGTCCAGGGCGGAGGGGTCTGATCAGGCTGCCTCGGGGCTTGATCGATGACGGGAAGTGAGACCGATGAGTGAGGCATCCGGCGGTGCCGGCCACGACGGTCACGGCCGCGACCGCACGGACGACGAGCCCGGCCGGGCCGGACGGGCTCGCGGCGCGCCCGCGCCGGGCCAGGGGGCACCCGGCAGCGAGCTGCTGAGCAGCTTCCAGCGCTGGCTGATCCGGTCTAGTGCGAAGAGCATGAGCAAGGAGATCGGCGGTCAGGTGCGCAGGACCCTCCGCGGCGGGCGCACGGACCAGGGTGACGTCTGGGACGTGGCCACCAGCGAAGCGCTGCACTCCGACGGCGAAGCGCCGGAGTGCCAGTGGTGTCCTATCTGCCGGGCCGCGCGGCGGATGCGCGAGTCCGGACCTGGGCTGGGCGACCAGCTGTCGGGCGCCGGCGACGCGGTCGCGTCAGCGGTGCAGGACGCCATCAGGGCCTTCGACAGCATGTTGTCGCGCACCGGTGGCCCGGGCCCGGGCGGCAGCCAGGCTTCGGGAAACCAGGGCGGCGGCCAGGCTTCGGGAGGCCAGGCTTCGGGCGGGCAGGCCCCAGGCGACCAGGACCCGGGCGGCCAGTGCGCCCCAGTCGGCGAGCCGGGACCTGAGGACATGAATGGGCCTGACGGTCGGGGTTGACGTCGGCGGCACTAAGGTGGCGGCTGGCGTCGTCGACCCCCGTGGGCGGATCATCGAGAAGCTGCAGCGAGCCACCCCGGCCGCCTGCCCCGATGCCACCATCGACGTCATCGCCGGAGCGGTCAACGAGCTGCTGGCCAGGCACGAGATCGACGCCATCGGCATCGGTGCGGCCGGCTTCGTCGACAGGGCGCGGTCCACCGTGCTTTTCGCGCCCAATCTCGCCTGGCGCGACGAGCCGGTGCGGCGGCTGGTGGCGGAGAGCATCGGCCGTCCGGTGGTCGTCGAGAACGATGCGAACGCTGCAGCCTGGGCTGAGGTCAAGTTCGGCGCGGCGCGCGGCGAGCGGGACGTGATCTTGATTACCGTCGGCACCGGAATCGGGGCAGGGATGGTGCTGAACGGACAGCTCTACCGCGGCTGCTTCGGCTCGGCCGGCGAGCCGGGGCACTACCGTGTCGAGCCTGACGGCCGTCTGTGCGGCTGCGGTAACCAGGGATGCTGGGAGCAGTACGCCAGCGGCAGCGCGCTGGTAGCAGAGGCGCGCGAGTTCGCCAGGAGATCGCCGGGCGCCGCCGTCCGGCTGCTACAGCTGGGCGGCGGCAGCCCGGACGGGATCGACGGACCGGCCGTGACTCAGGCTGCAAGGGAGGGCGATGCCGGGGCGTTGCGCTGCTTCGATATCGTCGGCGGCTGGCTCGGCGCGGGACTTGCGGACCTGGCGGCGGTGCTCGACCCCGGGTGCTTCGTCATCGGCGGCGGAGTGTCGCAGGCAGGGGACCTGTTGATCGGACCGGCCACCGCCGCGTACCACGATGGCCTCACGGGCCGCTCCCATCGCGAGTTCGCAGCGGTCAAGCTTGCGCGGCTAGGCCCCGAGGCCGGACTGATCGGCGCGGCCGACTTGGCCAGGGGCGGCTGACTCAGACGACGGCGCCATCGTCGTTGTCGTCGCGTCCTGACCCGTCACCAAGCCTGACGACCAAGACCACGAAACCGGCGACGAAGGCGGCGACAGCGGCGAACGCGGCGATGGCCGGAATGGTCCAGCCGAGCAGCACCCCGAGCAGCAGGTATCCAGGCCCCGCGATCAGGCCTGCCCAGGCCGCCTTGGCGAGCGGGTCTAGCCTGGCGGGCGGCGGGAGCGGAACCGGAACGTAGCGGTCATCGTCTTCATCGGCCGGCGAATAACTGCGAGGGTCGCCGGCCTGCCTGATGACTCTAGTCCGGTCTGCGCCGTTACGAGATGAATTGTCCGGCGGGTTGCGCGGAGCCTGAGGGATAGCCCGACTGTCGGTAACGGTCTCGCACGGCGAGTCCAGCAAGCCAGAAAGACCAGCTACGGAGTCGGCCTCGGGCACGTCTTCGCAAGCTGGCCAGGGCGAAGTTCCCGTAGTCGGGTCGCCTGGACTGTCGTAGTGCGTGATCAGCTCACGCCACGCAGCGGCCTCGTCGCCGCTGATCTCGCCGCCGATGTCCCCGGGTCCGCTCACGTCATCAGTCCCCGCCCATAGAGCCCTTAGTGGCGCGACTATGTAGTTGCACAAACTCCAGGCTGCCGCGAAATATTGCCTCGGCGTCGTTGTCGAGGGTGGCGACGTGATAGCTATTGGCCAGTTCGCGCACATCTAGCAGGCTAGCCGGGATCGCCTTCTCCAGCTCACGCATGCTGGCCGGGCCGACGACATGGTCGATCGTGCTGCGGAAGACCAGCACTGGCTGGCTGAGCTCGCTCAGGTGCTGTTGGGTGATCCGCCACAGTCCAGGCAGGGTGGCAGCCGCCTTGACCGCTACCCTGTCGTAGCCGAGTTCGGTCGCCCCCTCCTTCTTGATGTCGCTTGCGAGGCCCTTGAGCGAGGGGATCAGCAACTTCAGCAGCGGAGCCAGCACAAAGAGCCGGCTGTCCGGCGCTACTGAGGGGTTAACAAGCACCAGGCCACGCACGGCACTGCCGCGCAGTTCGGCGAGTCGCAAGGCCAGGCAGCCGCCCATCGACAGGCCCATCACGAAGATCTGGTCGCACCGGGACTGCAGGTCGTCGAAGGCGCGGTCCACCTCGGCGTACCAGTCCTCCCAGCGTGTCCTGGCCAGCTCCGGCCAGGTGGTTCCGTGGCCAGGCAGCCGCGGCAGGCTGACGCTCAGGCCCGCCGCTGCCAGGAACTCTGCCCAGGACCGCAGTGACTGCGGACTGCCAGTGAAGCCATGGCAGAGCAGCACTCCAGTGCGCCCCCCGTCGTGGGCAAACGCCTCAGCCCCTGGCATCACCGGCATGCCTGCGTCCTCTCAGCAGGTCCGCACCATCTCATTCCCGCATATTCGCATGCCAGACGGCCTGGCGACACCGGGTTAGCGGCCCGAGCGGCGATCCGCCGTCCGGGTGCCTGGCCACGGCAAGCCCCGGTGAGCCGCCGTGCACTAGGGTGGCGCTAAAAGGCGCGAAAGACACCCCAGGAGCACTGATGCGAGTCGGAGTCCTCACCGGAGGTGGCGACTGCCCGGGGC